>JBBRHB010000372.1:0-5415 GCA_038223355.1 Chloroflexales bacterium | reverse complement strand
CGACTTCTACTGGTAGAAAACGGAGCGTTTGCCGACCCAGAACTGGAAGGCGGTTATCAGCATGATCACCACGAACAGGACCATGGCAATCGCCGAGCCATAGCCCAACTCTCGATTCTTAAAAGCCGCCTCATAAATCGTCATGACTATCGTGCGACTCGCATCGCCTGGACCACCCTGGGTCATCACATAGGGTTCAGCGAAAACCTGCAAGGCATTGATCACACCGATCACCAAGGCAAACAGGATCGTGGGACTGAGCAAAGGCAGGGTGATATGCAACAGACGTCGCCACCCCGTCGCGCCATCCATATCGGCGGCCTCCAGAACATCTTTGTTGATATTGGCCAGGCCGCCGATAAAGATGATGAAGGTGAATCCCAACCCCTGCCAGACGTACGTCAGCACCACGGTGATAAGCGCCCAACGGGAGGAGTTCAGCCAAGGGATTGGTGACACACCAATTTTCCCGAGGTAGTAATTCACAACGCCGAATTCGCGGTGAAACATATAGGCGAGGACGATTGCAATAGAGGCAGCCGAGGTTAGCACGGGCAGGAAGAAGGCCGTCCGGAAATAGTAGCGCAGCCATTTGGGCATGCGCTGTTGGACGGCCATCGCCAAAAAGAGGGCCAGGGTGAGTTGCAGCGTCACCGCCATTAGCACGAACTTCGCCGTGTTAAGGAAGCTTGTCCAGACCACGGGATCCGCGATGAGCCGCTGGTAATTTTGCAGACCGATGAATTCCGGTGGATCAATAATATTCCAGCTGTATAGACTGAGGCCGAGCGATACGAGGACCGGCCCTGCCGTGAAGACCAAAATGCCAAGGATGGTGGGAAGCAGAAACAGGTAGGCAAACATGACTTTGCGCCGCTGCATCCCGGTCATTGTATCCGCGGTCAGGCCGGCAAAGAAACCTGATGGCTTGGTAGCAGGACGACCAATATCAGTAGTCGAATTCATGGATTGCTCCTTTGGCCATGCCGGGAGCATTGGCTCCCAGCATGGGGACGACATAGTCCGTTACTTCTTACGCTTAGCCCACAGTGCTTCGAGCTCTTTCTGCATCGCATCGAGCGCAGCCTTTGACGTCATTTCACCGGTGACCGCGAGGCCCGTATACTTGGTAAACAAGGTCGTCATTGGATTAGACTCGGGCGGAGCAGGAATGGGCGCGGTATCTGGATGCTTGTCCAACGTGTCGTAAAAGACATGCCAGTTCTTCGGTCCGGTCGGTGCGTACCGATCGGCGGTCATCATGGAGCGACGTGACGGGGTCGTCGGATTGCCTTCAAAGAAGAGCGCCATCGTATCTTTGGTCACGGAGTGTTTCATAAACTCCCAGGCCAAATCCTTGTTCTTGGCCTGACTGAACATCACGTAGCCCCCTGTACCCAACTGATGCCGCTGAGATTTCCACTTGGGCCAGAACTGGACATCAAAGGCATCGGGTTTCATACCGGCATTGTGGAGCGCACCGGCCCAAAAGCCTCCGGCCGGAGTCATCGCCAACTTGCCGCCGGTAAAGAAGCCCTGAATAGAGCTGCCACCACCCAGATCGGCCGTGGGCGTAAGCCCTTCCTTCTGCAGTTGGACCATGAAGTCGAGGGCCTCGACATTTGCCGGATCATTGGCTCTGGGGGCTGGCCAGCGCCAGCCACCGCCACGCCCCTTGGCACCCGGGTCGTCTTTGTAAAAGCCGGACCACATCCAGTCGCCGCCGGGTGCCCGTTCTTCTGTGAGGAGATTACTGCCATTGTCAAAGATCCAGGGCAGCCAGCCGCCCCAGAGGCGGTTGACCCACTGATAGCCATAGACACCTGAGGCCTTGTTGGTTAGCTTCTGGACCATGCTATAGAAGTCATCTTTCGTCCAGTCTTCCTTCGGCAGACTCAGACCTGCCTTGTTGAGCATGTCCATATTAAAGTACATGTTAGCGGCATTGAAGTCGGAAGGGAGCTCATAGAGACTACCTTCATACATCATTGCTTCGATCAGCGACGGATGAACATCGCTGAAGAATTCTTTCATAACCGCTGCGTCACGCTTCACGTAAGCGTCAAGGGGTTCGGCCAGTCCTTTGCCGGCGAAAAGCTGTGTACCCTCCGTGGCGACTTGCGTGAGATCCGGCACATTGCCAGCGGCAATGTTGGTCATGATTTTGCTGAAGTAGGCTTCCCAGTCGGCACCCTGGAGCGGCGTAAACTCGATCGTGACGTCCGGGAACTTGGCTTTGAACGTATCGGCGGATTTTTTGAAGTTCGCACCGATCTCAGACCCAATCAAGGCGATCTTAAGCGTTTGACCTTTTGTAATGAGGGCCGCGGCGCTTGGCGCGCTACCTGCGGCTGTGGCACCCGCTGCGGCTGAAGTACCCGCCGCTGCAGCGGTGGCTGCCGAGCCTGACGCCGCCGTTGCGGCACCGGGCGATGTTGAACTTGTTGCGCCGCAAGCGGTGGCTGCCACGGCAGCGACACCAAGACCGGCGATGCGCAGGAAGTCACGACGAGTTACGGTTGGCTTTGCAATGCGGTCACTGCCTTCGACGTTTTTGTCTGTTTGGTTGTCCACAAAGAACCTCCTCAACTATGAGAACTTCGGATACCCCCAACTGTTGACGCCGTTGATCGAAGCTGCAAAAATCCCCCTTCGCTGTTTGTAAACCGATGTAATGAAACACAGCGAATAGCGTCTCGCCCGACACTATTTGCTATGCTGACGCCCGCTCAATAAAAGGGCAGGTTATTAGCTGTTGAACCGGCGGTACCATATCAAGACTGTCAGCGTGATCAATGAGGTAGCGTACGGCCCACTCCCCCATTTTGTAGTGCGGCAACTCCATCGTCGAGAGCGGCGGTCGCAGGTAGGCTGCAATAACATCCTGGTTGTCGAAGCCCACAATCGCTACATCTGCGGGAATTGCATAGCTCAAGTCCCGCAGCGCATCATACGCACCCATCGCCATTCGGTCGGTGCCACAGAAGATGGCAGTTGGTGGTTCGTCCATCTCCATCAACTCGCGTGTGTAGCGATAGCCGCTTGAGGCGGTGCTGTCGCCGAAGCGAATGAGTGACTCATCAAGGCCACGGCCATAAGCCGCCAAAGCCTGCCGGTAGCCTTCTCGCCGACCGGTCGCTGCCTGCTCGTTCGGGTGGTCGAGACTCAGAAATCCAACCCGGTGGGAGCCACGTCGTAGCAGTACCTCGGTTGCCACGCGCCCTCCTTGGATCTCTTCGGCGACGACAGACGGCAATGAGCGGTCTCCCACGAAGCAGTCGAGCAACACAGCCGGTACCTCATAGATATTGGGGGGTGGATGGACTTCGCGATGGTACATCGAAGCGTAAATGATAGCGTCAACCTGCCGTTCTAGCATCATCTCTACACCGGCTTGTTTAATTGACTGATCACCGGCGGTGTTAACTATCATCAGAATTTTGCCGACAGACCAAGCGGCGGCCTGAGCGCCTTCAATCATGTGCACAGCGAATGGTGTGGAGGCCACTTCGTCCGTCAGAAAGCCGATGATGTTCGTGCGCTTTGTGCGTAGTCCTTGTGCGACCGCATTCGGCCGGTAATCGAGCTGGCGTACGGCATCCCAGACTCGCTCTTTCGTTTCGTCTGAAATGCCCACAGCGGCTACCCGGTTGATGACAAAAGAAACCGTCGTCTGCGAAACTCCGGCAAGTTTCGCAACATCAAGCATCGTGGGACGCCGCTTATTCGGTCTCTTTTGCATAGGAGCAGCCCGCTTCCTGCTAACCGTTGCAAGGACTCGTACCGGCCCTCCATAGGGCAGTACTTCGATTTACTAATTCGTATTAGTAGAATATCAGAGCCACGGCGGAATGTCAAGAGGGAGTTTTGAGCTATTTTAGTAATACTGACGGATGTAACTATACGCCTTGTCGAATAGCTCCTGGTCCTTAATTTTGTATTTGAGGTAAAGCACGTCGCGCAGGCTTTTTTGCACGAGGCGTTCGCCCTGGCTGGTGTTTTGCCAGTCGGGGAAGCGCACCTTTTTGACGATATCGTCGATGTCTACCACGATACGCTCAACGATGATATGGGTTTGCTGGTTCTTGACTTCGTTGAAGAGCTCGGTCAGGGCTTCTTTGGCGTCATCGCGCTCTTCCTCCGGATCGCTCTCGCGCTCGGCCTCAACGACTTCGCGGGCGACTTCGAGGATGGCTTTCAGAAACTCCAGGCTAGAGAGGACGCCTTGCTCGTGGCGCTCTTTGATCTTCTCGATGCGGTCGCCGAGGGCTGTGAACTTGGGATTGCCGGCATGCTTGCGTAAACGGGCGATCAGCTTGATCTCGAGTTCGCGCGCCTTTTTGCCTGGCTCAGCGTCAGTCAGTAGTTCCTCCAGCATTTGAGCATCCAGGATCAGCGTCTCAACATCGTCGCGCAGGGCTTCGACGTGGACGTTCTGGTTGATCAACTCGACCGTCTTCGCCCCAAGCGCGTGCCAGAGCAGCTTGCCGTTGCCGCTAGGCGGCTTCACCGATTCGTAAATCTGCGTCAGCCAGCGGTAACTATCCTCGTAAGGTTTGAGCACGGGATCGGGCGACAGTGCCTCCCAAATCTTGCCGACAACGCCGTATTCTGCGGCGAATGTATCGCGCATGTCGTTGTTCGGCAGGCATTGCTGGGCGGCCATCAAGCCTTCGTAGCCGCCGACGGTGCGGCAGATGGCCTGGAGCAGGTTATGGTCCTTCATCGGCTTGTCGAGATACATTGCTTGCAGGATGGGCGCATCGAAGCCCGTCAGGAGTTTGCTGGTTACGATGACGAATTTGAGCGGGTCGGCAGGGTCACGGAAGCGGTCGAGCAGCTTTTCTTCGGCGTCTTTGTCGCGCACGTGCTGCCGCCATTCGAGTGGGTCGTGCTGAGCCGCACTCATGACGATAGCGCTCGCATCGGAGCCGATCAACTCATCCATGACAGTCTTGTAGAGCACGCAGCACTCACGGTCGAAGACCACGACCTGGGCCTTAAAGCCGTTCGGCTCGACCTTGGTCTGGAAGTGCTGCACGATGTGGGTCACTACCGCGCGGACACGCTCAGGATTCTTGACCAGCACGGCCATCTTGGCGGCGCGTTTGGCGAGGTCGTCGCGCTCCTGTTCGTTTAAGCTGCCGGTGATCTGCGTATAGGCTTCGTCAATCGCTGCCTTGTCGATCTTCAGCCTGACCTCAGGCGCCTCGAAGTGCAGAGGCAAGGTGGCCTTGTCACGGATGGAATTTTGAAACGAGTAGCGGCTCATGGAGCCCTGGCTGTCCTCGTCGGCACCAAAGGCCCAGTAGGTATTGCGGTCGGCGCGATTGATCGGCGTGCCCGTCAGGCCGAAAAGAAACGCGTTCGGCAAGGCTTCGCGCATCTTGCGCCCGAGGTCGCCTTCCTGCGTGC
>JBBRHB010000371.1:0-5426 GCA_038223355.1 Chloroflexales bacterium | reverse complement strand
CGGTAGCTGGCGGCGCGCATCGGATAGCGTTGTTGCGCCGGCCAACTCCTGTAGCGCGGTCTTGATCGTTGGTGATGGCGGTACGGTCGGGCGTACGGTTGGCGACGGCGTAGCCGATGGAGGAGCCAGGGTGGGAGTAGGTTGTGGGGCCGTTGTCGGGAGCAAGATCTCAACGGCACCGATACGCAAGATCGCCCGTACTCTGGCCCGCACCTGCGGCACGCTCCACAGACCCAGGAGCAGGACGATTAGTAGTGCTAGTGCCAAGGCTCGCCGCCTCAATGGCAGCCCTCCCCGCCGTTGGGACTGAGATGCAGACAGCACGACGGCCGTGATCGCCGGTGTGGGCGGATACTCGAATGTCTGTGCCGTGGCTTGCAGCCAGGCTTCCCAGCCCTCGGTTGGCAGACGTTCGTTCATGGCTGTCGTTCCTCGCGCAAGGCAGGGAATTCCCCATCCACCACGCTGCGAAGCCGTCCGGTTGCACGGTGCAGCCGCGATTTTACCGTTCCTGCGGGTACTCCCAACGCCGCCGCCATCTCCGCTTCATCAAGGTCTAAAAAATACCGGAGATACAGCACTTCTTGGTCGGGTCGTGATAGGCGACGGACGGCTTGCCATAACAGCCGGGCTTCCCAGTGTGGCCCACTCCGCTCGCTCAGGACGGTGACCGGCGCCGGTTCGGATTGCAGCCAACGGCGCATGGCCTGGAGGTAGCGACCAACAGAGCGTTGGCGGTTGCGGACGGTATTCGTCACGATGCGCAATAGCCATGGCCGTAGCGGGCGCTCGGTGTCAAAATGATCAAGGGAGCGGAACGCGCGAATAAAGGTTTCCTGGGTCGCATCGTCGGCCTCGTCGGCATCATGCAGCAACAAATATGCGAGGCGAAAGACCGCCTCTTTATGGGCATGCAGCAACAGCTCGCAGGCAACGTCATCACCCCGGCGAGCACGTACGATCAGCTCAGCATCACTGCGTTCCGCCGCGTTGTGCAGGTCCATATAGCGATAGTACACCGATGGTCAGTATATGGTTCCCAAGCAACCCTCTAAACGTGACGACCGGTCGTGAAGTGAAGCTCGTACCGAGTGGAGCTGGATACGACGTCCTAGGGCACAACCTGGACGACGAAGCTGAGGTCATGACCGCGGATATGACCTGTAATCTCCCAACAGCCGGCGGTCGGAATATCAAGGCCAGTCATTATGAATGACGGGAGTCCTTCGGCGGAACCATCGTTTGGGCCGGATACGCCAAGTGGTGGTGCGATGCCATCCAGACGACGACCAGTCACGGTCAAGTGTCGATCGGGCTTGGCCTGTAACCAGATGATCTTCTGGCCATAGGAGCCGTTGTTGAGGGGCAGGTGCGGCCACATGCCGTCGGCCGGCAAGTTGGTCCATAAGGTAGGCGAGCCGTACCAGAATTCATGTGGATCAAGGGCGGGTGGTGACGAGAGGAAGGGAGCCGGCGGCTGCCAGGGAGGGTTCAGGGGTTTTGTCACGGGGCACTCTGCGAGGGATGTTCCAGACTGGGAACGTGCCGGCCACAACGCGCTGGCAGGCGGCGAGCCCAGACTTTGCCGGCCCACATCAAGCATCTGAAGCATGCCATCCCCGGTGTGAGGCACAAGAAGCAGATGCTGACCGTCATTACTTATACCTAGTCCGGCGAGGCGAACCGGGCTGTGGGGTAGTGCGATTACTGTATGGTTTTTCGTGTCATACGACCAGACGCTGTGGCTATCGGTGAAATAGAGGACGCCACCATCTTTCGACAGAACACTGCTACTCAAGGGTATACCAGAGTCATAGGCCGTCGCAGGGCCGGGTGGGAACTTCACAGTGCGTACGACCTGATAACTTTGCAAGCTGACTTCAGCGACAATGCCCAAGGAGGTGTTGGTGGCATACAGCGTCTGCCCATCGGCTGCGAGCGCCATCGTATAGTTCTTGAGCTTGCTGAAATTACCAGTACCGGAGGGCAAATCGATGCAGACCGGCAGGTGGTTGACTAGGTCAAGGGTGTGCACAAAGGCGGTGTCGCGCTTGGTGCTCAGGTAGAGCGTCAAGAGCCAGCGGCCATCGGGCGAGGCCACACCTTGCCAAGCGAAGCCGGCCATAATCTCATCCGCTCCTTTGGCCCGCAACGGGTCGGCCTGCAAGGTGTCGTGAGCGAGATCGTACAGCCGAATCAAATAATGATCAGGGTTGAGCGCCGGCAGGTGCTGGATTAAGAAGAGCGCATCGCCGCTGCCGGAGATCGTTTCGACATCGAAGTTGCCGTCCAGATGCAAGCTATGCATGACGCCACCGCTGGTCGCCGCGACAATCTGCACATCCGTTTGCCAGTGCTTGCCCACGGACCACGCGCGCACCTCATCGGCATCCATAATGCGCGTGAGGGCGAGCCATTGCCCTTGATAGGAGACGCCGCTGATGGCCCAGTGGCCAAAGACATGGAACTGGCCAGTACGTCCGCCGGTGCTGAGATCAAAGCGGTCAATGACGGTGTCATCGTTACCACTATGTGCGGTGTAATAGTGTTGCGAGTCCGCCGACGCCATGCCGGGAGGCAATTGCCAGAGGATGCGGCGATCAGCCAGATTGTAGGCGATGAGTTCGCCTAGCGGTCCGGAGGGGCGCGCCAAGAAGAGTTCGGTGGGTGTGGGTGGGCGCGGGGTAGGAGTCGAGGAAGCTCTGGGTGTAGACGCTGGTGCAGGGCTAGGCAGGTGGGTGGGTGTGGGAAGCGCTCGCAGGGCATTGGCAGTCGCGGGGGTCGGAGGCTCCGCAGTGCGGCCAACCACGAAGGCTGTAACCAGCAGCAGAGCTGCGCATGCTGGAATAAGCAGAGATCGACGCATCGGTCAGTATCCTTCCAGGTCAACAGCGACTTGCTGTCGCCCGCTACGGGTCTACCTTTTCTACACCGGTGGGCGAAGATTGGTTCCCGCTTGAGATGATTCACAACGACCCGGACTCTAGAGGCTGTAATTAACGAGCACTGGCCGTGAACTGTAACTCATGATGTCCCTCGTACGTACAGTGTAGAGACAGCATACTCTGGTGTGGCTTTAGGAAGGGAACTCGTTGCTCATGGGTGTGTTTAAGTCAGATCCGGTGCAGGTTAAGATTGTGGATCAACCGCTGCTCTGTCAAATCTGTCGACATCCCTCGTTCTGGCGACGAAACGTACAGTTGAATACCCGCACGGCAGAATTATTCAGTATCGAATGGACTGATTCATCAGCCGTCGCCTACGTCTGCGTACGCTGTGGCTATATTCACTGGTTTGTGCCCACGTAGTCCAGGGGATCTTGTTCAGCATGCTTTTTGGTGGGTTGAACCTGCTGTTTCGACACGCTGAAGCATCTGAACTGTTGAATGAAGGAGGTTGCGATGGCAACCACGTCTCGACATTTTGGTCACGATCATGCTCTGCATCTTATCCTTGGGGGCCTCTGGCTCATGAGCCTCGTTGCCCTGTTCGGATTTAGTGTCGCGTCTTTGCCAGTCAGTATTGTGTTTAGTCTCGCCGTCGTCGGTTGTGCTATTGCCGCGTATACGGCAGCGGGTGCTGCTTATAGTAGAGTGTGGAAGGTGTTGATGCTGGTGATGATTCCGCTTGGTATCTTCCTCATCGCCCATCCCTTTGCTGATTGGCGGAACGGTGTCCCGCAAACTTGGCTGCCAATCCCTGCCGGCATCAGTATCATTGTGACGGCGGCGTGGGGCTTGTGGCCACGTCGTGGATCGGCGCCACAACCAAAGCAAGCGTAACACAGCGCGTCAACGATGAACTCTTGGACTCAGGCATTTCCCGCGTGCCTTGATAGTCAGGCTGATCAACCGTACGCATACGGCAGGAGCACTGACGGCACCATGAACATTAACGTGCAAGATTTTCGGGTGGGGGCGAAGCATTAGGCAAGGTGGAGCGGAATCAGAGCTACTTCCTCTCAGGTTCACGCCAATGACGAGAAGTGAGGCAATGCGATCTCCATGGAACTTCCTTGATCAGCCAAGCGTCTATGGTAGACAGACATTGAAGGGAACTCGCCATGTCAAAAGTCATAGCAGTGTTGGTTTGTAGTATCGCGCTCTTGGTCACAGGGTGTGCAAACGATGCTGTATCTGGTACTTCACCAGAACAAACACGTCGTTTGACAGAAGGGCAGACCACTACACTACCTTCAACAGTGCCCTTGCCTTCTCGCTCTGCCGCTCCGACGCGAGCCAGCAACTTCGCGTTGATCTTCCGCGAGCGTCCGTGCGGTCCGACCGATGTATATGTGTTGGACACGGCACATAGCAGATTGGTTTTTACAGCGCTTGGTGAAACTACAGCTATTACAATTCCGTTCCAGTTATCACCCGGTCAGACGGATGCAATCTACCAGAATGTGCTGGCAATCAACTTTTTCAACTACCCGTCAGAACTCCGTATTCGTGATGATCAAATTCAGCAAATGGTGACACCGGCGCCTACGTATTATCTGAGCATAACGAATGGAACCAAGACGAACTCCGTCCAATGGACTGACGACGTGACCGAGCCAAAACATGCGGAAGTGGAGCGCTTTCGAGAACTGATACGCTTGATCGAGCAAACGATTGAATTGCATCCCGAGGTACATCAGTTGCCCCAAGCGAAGGTAGCCTGTGCTTGACGGAAGTAAAGCATTTTAGGTGTTTGATAGGACAGGGCCAGCAACGTGTTCAGTTCCCGATGTAGCCACGTGCGTGCAGATTCTCCGTCCCAAGCAAGCCAAGCTGGATCTCGTAGGGTGTATCCTTGTATTCCGGATGGTGTTCAAGGCGCTCGCGCTCGAAGCGCTGCGATACATAGTACTTGCCATCGGTTTGACTGGTCTCTTGCCCAGCATCCGCTACGGGGAAGCCGAAGACCGGAAGGCCACCATTTTTGTGCCAAAAGGAGCGGAAGGGCGGACAGAGGTCGTAGCCTGTCTCCAGAAATGCTTCGCAGCCCGTCTGCCCCAGTGTGTGGCTGTTGCTCATCTGGTAGCCCAGCCGTCCAAGCAGCACCTTATAAGGATCGCCATTCTCTGAATGATATTCCATACGTGCTCGCTCAAAATACTGCACGAGGATCAGTGCGCCGGTCTCGGGGTTGACCTCCTGATACGGAGTAGTGATTGGGTAGCCGAAGAGTGCCAGCGACTCGCGATCTGAAATACCGGGATCGCCAAGATCTAGACCGTGTGTCGTGTAGTAATCGAGAAATGCGCCACTGACATACTGACCGGTCGCTGCGAAGAACCGTCCGGTAGCCTCACCTGCGGGCTGGCGCTCCGTGGGCAGTGGCTCGTCGGTCAAACGCATGAGCGCTCCACCCGCCGCTGCCCATTGCACATCATCGTCCAGCAGCGCGTAGACCGAGGGCACGAGCGCCGCACCCGTCGT
>JBBRHB010000370.1:0-5431 GCA_038223355.1 Chloroflexales bacterium | reverse complement strand
TCCATATCCAGCGCGTCGACACCGGCTTCCTCGACCGGCAGCGCATCAACACTTTGACGCGGAAACGTTTTCCCTGACCCAGAATCACTCATTGCTTCCCATTCATCATGCTTGTTCGTGCCGGAGCGAACACGGATACGCGGCCACTATCAGTCTACGGTCTCCCTGACCCCTGTCGTAACCAGCTCTAGGCAATGTGGCAACGACCAGATCCTGGTCGGTCGCTTTACAATTATTATGTCAAATGTCCCTACGTAAGGACAAAACGGTCAAGCAGTAGCATGTCCGCTAGCAGGAACTGAATACGAGAGCATTAATGGGATGGGCTTCCTCTCTGCAGATCCCGTCCTCGTACACGCTGACAGTGCCTGTTATTCATTATATCGTTATGTCAAATGTCCTTACGTAGGGACAAAATGTCCCGGGCTCACTTCTCGTCCGGACGAAGCGTAACGACCAATGCTTCCAGCGCGGCGAAATGCGTCTGGACAATATAGTCGAGCAACGCGTCGCGCTCGTTGGGCTGCAGCCGCAGCAGCGTATCCTGCAGCTGCGCCATCATGGTATCTAGAATATGGGTTGCCCGCCGTAAGGTTCGTTCGCTTGACCGCGCTGCTTCTGGCTGGGTCGCCGGTTGCTCGGACGTATCCATCGCATTGCGGGCTGCGGCTTGTGCTGTCCGTGCTAGCACGCGGCTCTGCGGAGCCTGGCTATCGTGGACGATGGAACGAACATCAGCAGCCGTCAGTTGGCCTTTCGTTAAGCCCTCGATCAGGGGCTTGCGTGCCTCGGCGGTTGCCACTTTGGCAATAAGCGGGACTGAGGCGACCGTATCCGCCCGTGCTTCAACCATCTGCTGGACGTCTTCCGGCGCGCGCAACAGGCCAAGGCGGTTATCGATGTAGCCTTTACTCTTGCCCGTTCGGTCCGCCATCTCACGGATCGTATAGCCGAACTCGTCCATAAATTGCCGCAAGCCCTGCGCCTCTTCCAATGGGTTGAGGTCCTCACGTTGCAGGTTTTCCGTGAGACCGATTTCCAGTAGTTCGCGGTCAGTAAATTGCGTCATATCACAGGGAATGACGGGGATCGCCGCCAGCCGTGCCGCTCGTAGCCGACGCTCGCCATACACCAGTTGGTAGCGCTGAGGCTCGGTCGGATGCATGCGCACCATCAGCCGGCTCGTGAAGCCGTGCACCTGCATCGCGGCGGCGAGCTCTTCGAGGTTGTCGAAACTACGTCGGATCTGGAAAGGACTGGGATCGATCTGCTCGATAGGAATATCTAGCGGCACGTTGGCGCGATGCGCAAAATCACCGGCCAGTACCACCCCGAGGTCATCCGTCCCACGCGCGCTGCCCGCACGTCGTTCAACGCTGAAGCGTCGTTTGTTGGTACTATTGCCAGCCACCGCTGATCTCCTCCGCTAACGCACGATAGGCGGTGGCTCCCGCTCCCGCCGCATCATACTGAAAGATCGATTGCTTGCGCGCCTGACTTTCGGGAAACCGTGGCGATCGCCGGATAAAGGTCTCAAAGACCGGCAACTCTGTGCCGAAATCGCTACGGATGTTGTCCATGAGGTCGCGATGCACGACCAGACGAATGTCAACCTGGGTCAGCAGGACACCGGCGATGCGTAGGCCCGGATTGAGCCCAGTGTCCCGCACCTCCTGCACTTCATCCAGCGTCAAGGCGAGCGCTTCGATGGCGATTGGCTCCGGTTCAAGCGGAATTAATACCTCGTGTGCGGCAACGAGGGCATTGAAAACAAGGTTGTTGTTCGTTGGCATCGTGTCGATCAAAACAATATCGTATAACGGCGCGACCGGCGCCAGCAACTGCTGCAAGACGTATTCACGGCGGCTCGTTAACTGCAGTTCTTTATCCGTCCGGCTCAACCGAATATGTGCCGGCACAAGATCTACTCCTGTTTTAGTTGACATAATGACATCACCCAGCGTCGCTTTCCGGGAGTTCATGTAGGTCTGCATGGCACCATACAGCGTTTGCGCCGGATCGAGTTCAGCAGGCTCAATGCCCAGCGTACGCGTCAAGCTGCATTGATGATCGTTATCGATCAGTAAGACGCGCAAGCCCCGTTCAGCGAAGGCGGCTCCCAGGTTCATGGTCGTCGTGGTCTTGGCTGTGCCCCCTTTCAGGATCGCGACGGTCATGATGCGACCAAGCGGGCCGTCCTGTCGTCGTAAGAGTGGCAACACAGGTGCTTCCTTGCCGCGACCGGCCTGCAGAAATCGTTCAACTTCACTGGGAGGGACCAGACGAGCGTGTCCGGTCCCGCGCGTCTCGAGGCGACCGTCCCACGCGGCACGACGCAAACGGTCATAGCTCACGCTATAGCGCGCGGCTGCTTCCTTGATCGTTATCAGTTCCTCGTTCATATGCTACTCCCTTAGCAGGCTCTAAGATGCAGTGTAACATATGCTTCACATATTGTGAACTTCACAATATGCACCATGTGTGCTAGACTTGCGCTCGTGAAAACGTCATGGTTTGTGGTTGTCATACCGCGCATGTTATGCCCGCTGTCGCACCTGGCGTTAACGAGTTAAGGAGCGTCTCGATGACCAACTCGCCTTCGCTCGTTCCGCTCGAGGAACGGGACATTGATTTTTACGGGGAGTCCATCACGGCATTAGTCGTTGCCGGCGATCCCGAGCCTGAGATCTTTGTCGCGCTTCGGCCACTCTGTGACTATCTGGGGCTTTCCTGGTCCGGGCAATTTGAGCGCGTGAAACGTGATCCGGTGCTTGGAGCAGCGCTCCAATTCGTTCGTGTTACACGAACGAATGGGTCAGCCGGTGATCCAAATACGCTGTGCTTGCCGCTGGAATATCTCCCGGGCTGGCTTTTCGGCATCAGCGTTGCCCGGGTGCGACCAGAATTACAGGAGAAGATCACGCGCTACCGGCGGGAGTGTTTTCGCGTCCTGTGGCGGTCGTTTCAAGCCGACGCGCTCGCTGCGCTTGGGCGGCGTGGTCAAACCTCGGTACCTGCATCACCGGACACAGCCCAGTTGGTCCATATTCGTGAACTTGGTCTCGCGGTTGCTCAGATGGCTGACCAACAACTGGCACTAGAACAGCACATCGTCGACCATGATGGACGGCTTGATCGCGCAGCGCTCGTCATCAAGGAAGTCCAGCGCCAGCTGACAACGCTTGAGGAGCAGGTTGGACCGGCGCAGTATATCAGTGATGCGCAGGCATCGGATGTTGCGAATCTCGTCCGCGCAATTGCCAAGGAGTTGTCGGAGCGCGATAAAAGCAAAAACCATTATCAGAGTGTGTTTGGAGAGCTCTACCGTCGCTTCCGCGTGAGCACGTATAAGCTCATTCAGCGAGAGCACTATGAAGACGTTGTGGCGTTTCTTCATGACTGGCAAGGCACGCTTCACACGCCCTGATAAGCAGATTTACATTGACATAATATAAGAGGGCGGGGCTGCTGGAGACGCGCGGCGCGTCCGGGAGGTGTTGGGGATGTTCGTCCTGCATAGCGGCTGTACCGATAGATGGAGGTGCTCGGGACACCACCCACTCGCACGACGCGGCTCAATACAGGACAGGTACGACCGGCTGCTAGTGCCCTCTTCATTGACATAAGTATAATAACGAGGAACGACATGATCGCGCGTCGTACTGCTGTGGCACGACCGGATGCCAGGGTGGAAAAAGAGGAGTTGTATGAGAGAATCAGCAGGTAAAATTACCGGTGGGGCAAGCGGGCAGCCGCCGACGTTCCTCGGCCGTCTTGGAGGTATTCTCGACTCATCACTAAGCGTGTTGCTGCTGGGCTCCCTACAACAGCAGGCCAAATGGTTTGCGACAGCGGAGGCAGACCGCGCATTGCTCACCTTCTACTTTCCGCAACAACAGGTAGCAGACGCATTCGCGCAACTGACCACGGCTACGAACAATCTGGATATCCAGTTGTATGCATTCAACAGGCTGATGGCCAGCACCTGGATGCGGTCACCCAATCCTCCCAGGCCGTCAAGATACAACTGCACACCTTGAACCAGTTGCTCTTGCGCCAGTTCTCCGCCACCATACAATGAGCCGGAATGTGGATATTGCGGAAAACCAAAACATCCTGGGAATGTACATAACATCCATAAACCGGCAGTACAAGCAAAGCAGATGTACTGTTTTCCTACTTCAGCACCTCTGCGTTTGTGGTGATCGGTGCCGATTCTGCCTATGCGGATCGCTTTCTAATCACATAAACAGACCAACAACGGGGCAGGATCAGGATGAACTCTGGAGTGCTGACGGAGGAGAACAGTACAGCAGATGACGGCGGTATCCAGCACGCCCTCACTATGTACTAGGGGCCTCAGACCGTGGTGTCTCTGGGTGCCCTGCAGTTGCCGCTGCCCAGGCGCTGGCAAACGTCCGCCGTGCACTCCTCCGGGACCCTGGAGCTTGACCACGCTGCAACACCTGAACCACGCGCATCGTCAGAGTTTGTGAGCGATCTTCTCGTGCTGTCTCGCCCTTTGGAACCAGGTGTATGCCAACGTATGATGTGACATTGGATGAAGGACGTCGTCGTGTCGAACAGCTTGCCTACGCGTCGGGCGTGCTGGCCGTCTTTCGCCAGGAGCAGGGAACGCAGGCTACGCTGTCGCGGGCGGCGTGGCTGCGCATCGTTGCACGCGTCCCTCGTTGCGCTGCGGAAGCACGTGCCATCTGGATGCTGCGGTTCGAGCATGGCTATGAGGATGCACAACGCCGCCTGGGCCGGGATGCTCCACAGAGCACAACATACGTCACCTGATCCATGGCACGGCCACCCGGTTCTGTTCCACCATCAGCATGAGGATACCGCAGCCGTCGTACCTCGCACCCTACTACTTGACGTAACCAGATTTGCCCCTGCGAACGAGAGCCGCCCGTGGGCGTGCAGAAGTAGCGTCGCGCATCGTTACATGTGCCGACGCCGCATTTCATCAGGCGGTCGTATAGTCGCCGCCCGCGCTGGCCAGGATCAGGCGCGAGGGCGGGATGGCTGAGTCAAAGCCGATGTCCGCCACAAAGAAGAAGGTAATCCCCATCCCGAAGATCACGCTGTGGGGGTCCGCCAGGTTGAAGGTGTTCAGGCCGTCGAGGGCGGTACGGTGCTCGCCCGTGCTCAGCAGGTCGTTGAATTCCTGGACCTTGAATGACCCATCATACACGTGCACATTGCGAATACTGCCTTGCTCGGTCTCGAACATGAGAAAGACGCGGTTGACAGTTGAGCGAACGTCACTCACGATGACCGGTGTCGGGAGGGGAATGTGGAACCAGCTGCCTTTGCCGGGCTTGACCGACATGTCAGCACCCCAGCCAAAATGGCCGACCCGATTCAAGTTCTCGGGAGTCTCGACGGTTAATGTATTGCCGTGGACCCAACTGGCGTGAAA
>JBBRHB010000369.1:0-5452 GCA_038223355.1 Chloroflexales bacterium | reverse complement strand
CTAAATCAACTGGTGGATCTCTACCAAAGCGCCGATTGTTTCGTGCTGCCGACGCGTGGTGAGGGTTGGGGTATGCCGATTCTAGAGGCGATGGCCTGTGGGGTACCGGCGATTGCCACTGCTTGGAGCGGTCAAACCGCATTTATTACTGCCGCCAACGGCTATCCGTTGCCCATACGCTACCTGACGGCGACCGGTCTCGACCATCCCTATTATCGCAACGCGGAGTGGGCCGAGCCCGATGCGGATGCGCTGGTGGATGTGTTGCGCCAGGTTGTGGCTGAGCCAGCGGAGCGGCAGGCCAAAGGGCGGCGCGCCGCATTAGCCGCCCTGCAGTGGAGCTGGGAGCGCAGTATCCAAGTGGTGCGGCAGCGCTTGGCCTTCATTGAGAGTTAAAGGCTAGGAGTTGCGATGCAGATAGCCATTTTTGCCATCTATCTGCGGGGTGCCGATGCTGTCGGCCGCCAACTGAGCATGTGGGTGCGCGTACTGCTGCATGCCGGTTATACCGTACGTCTCTTCGTGGAAGAGTTGGCAACCAGCGCGCCTGCCGATGTCGCCGGCTGCACGACGGTAACAAGCGGCGCACAGATCCTCCACAGCGAGGCATGGCAGTGGGTAGAACAAGCAGACCTCGTCATCTGTGATTACCCCGCTTACTTCGGCCTCGCAGAGTGCCTGCGGCTCTTAACGAAGGCGCGGGTCGTTTTTAGCTACCATGGTGTCACCCCACCCCACTTCTGGCCGAACCGCGAGGGTCAACTATTCCTTGAAAAATCTCGACGCCGGGCCGCGCTGGTGCACTTTGCCGATCTGGCCATGACCCGCAGTGAATTTACGCGGCAAGAGCTTCACCACCTGACAGGCTATCCACTCGCTCGCATCGCGGTTGTGCCGTGTATTGTCCCCCAGGCGTCCGCGCAAGCTTCAACGCGACGCGGGTTGCATGCGAGCCCGCTGATTTTATCGGTGGGGCGGCTGGCGGCCAACAAACAACCCGAGCTGTTAGTCGAGGCGCTGGCAATTTTGCGCATCAAGTTACCTGACGCGCGACTGATACTTGTTGGCGATGTGCGCGGGCCATCGCATGCGCCGGTCTTGGCCGTGGTACGGAAGCGTGCTATGGAGCTTGGCATTACCGACGCAGTGGAGTGTACAGGGCTGGTAGACGACGGTTTGCTCGATCATCTGTACCAACAGGCAGATATTTTGGTTAGTGCAAGCGCGCACGAAGGCTTTTGCGTGCCGGTCGTGGAGGCTATGGCGCAGGGGCTGCCGGTGGTTGCGATGGCGGCCGGTGCCATCCCGGAAACTGTGGGTGATGCGGGACTGTTGGTCCCCGCCGGGGATGTACCGGCCATGGCGATGGCGATGGAGACGGCGTTGTGTAGCGACGAACAACGCCGTCGCCTGATTACGCGCGGCTATGGCCGGGCCAAGCGCTACGAGGTCGAGGTCGTCGGTCCGGAATTGTTGGAGTTGTTGCGCGAACTGCCCCCGGCGACGCGGCGTGGTGGCGTGCCACGTCTCAGCCAAATGATCAACCTGGCGGCACTTGATGCGGCGGCCGAAACAGCTGCTCCGGTGCTTCCTCCCGCGTTACGGCTGCTGTTCATTAGCAAGTGGGCCGTCAAGCTGCGGCAGTGGCTCACTTCTGACATGCAGCGGCGCATCGACATGCTTATTCAGCGTCAGGTTGCGTATAATCGCTTGCTGGCACAAGCGCTCGCTGCGGTCGATGAACTGAGTGCAGAACTCTCAGAAGCCAATGCGGCCGACCAATCTCGTGAGCACGACATGCGGACGCAACGTTACCATGATACTTAAGCCAGTGCCGCGACCGGTGGATAGTGGCCAGCTTAGCGATTGCTCCAGCGGTAATACAGGAAGGATGGCACCAACGCAAACAGCGAGGCGATGAACAGGCCGACGAACGAGACCGTCCGGCTGATCCAGAGCCATTGTAGCATCTGTGGGTTGTCGAGATTCTGATAAAACACGGCTACTGCCAGATAATGTGGCAGCACGAAGCCTACGATGATAACCCAGCCAGCTAGACTGAGCCAGACTTCGAGCGGTGGTTGGTGGATGAGATCGAGTAAGCCACCCAGCACGCGTGCAAAGCGGAAGAGCACGAGCGCCAGGAGGAGCATCCCCAACTCCAGAATCAAGCCAATGTGGATCGGTAAGATTTTATAGCCACCACTTGTGGTGAAGCCCTGGAACAGTGCCTGCATGGTCAGACTCATTTTAAATCCAGAATACGGTGCGCAATGGTATAAAAGCGGTAGCTGACATAGGCCATGGCGATGGCGGAGAGTAGCAGCGGCGTGAAGGCCCAACCCTGCTGGCAGGCTCCGAAAGCGAGACCACGCGAACAATTTGACATCGCGCCAGCCGTGAAGAAGGCATAGGATTGAATTGCGTTGTAGATCACGATGCCGACCGGCGCAATCACCATTGCCATCCAATAGGCGCGCTGCCCAGTTAAAGCCTCAAAGCGGCGCGCGCTCAGCCCAATAAGTAAGAAGGAGGCCCAGAGCAGCAGCCCGGCCATGAATGAGATGTAGTTGGTGGCGGCGAATAGTATGCGGTGCAGACCAACACTCAGCGAAACAGGCGATTGCGTACCTGGACTGGGCTGTGTCATTATCCAGTCGGCAGTCGTATCACTATCGAGGCCCTGCGGATTGCGGGTTAAGGATCGGCCAGCTTTTGCAGACTGTAAAATGGGCGTATTCGTCAGGGCCGCGATCTTGCCCCAACCTAAACTATCTATGATTTGATTGTCGGAACTCAACAGCGTCACGACATCACCGCCGGGATTCCAGCCGCCAACTTCTGGGCTAACAACTGTTAGGATGCCGGGTGCAAGCTGGCCCGACAAGCGAGCGACGGCACCGTGCTGGTTGGTGAGCTGCCAGCCAGTGAGGCTGATCGACTTGGGCGTTGTGTTCAGCAGTTCGACCCACTCGGCGTGTGGGCTGGTATCAAGATAGACTTCATTGACGACAACGTTGGTACCTTTGCCCTGGCGCACACCAACACCACCAGTGAACAAGAGCAGCGGCAGTAGGAGCATCAAGGCGAGTAGGCTCGGCATGAGGAGGCGTTGGGCAGTCCTTGATGTAAGGTCTGGAGTGGGTAGTGCGAGCGACGGAGTATGAAAACGAGCCATGCGCTGGCCTCCTTAGGCGACCTGCCGGACGACTCGGTCACGTAGCTGATCGGCGAGTAGGCGGGCACGTGATGGTCCGAGCAACAAGGTCGTCGCCTGTTCGAAGATCCTAACGGCGCGGGTGATTTGAGCTGGCTGCAGCGAGGGATCGTCGGGCCTGAGGCCGGCGCGCCGATAGGCATCGTTGAGCAGGACCCGCGCACTGTTGCCGAGCCCTGCGATAGCGATCTGTTCCAGCACTGGGTAGAGCGGCTGTGGCAATGGCTGGTCAACGCGGCCCTCGATCAAACTGGCCTCGATCAGTTCAGCAATAATCTGATAGGCCCGGAATTGACTTAGGCCAGATTGTTGTGCAATTTGAGCGACCGTCTGTTTGCCGTTAATCATGGTGAGCACGCGCCACTTATCTGCAGCCAGGTTAATTTCGCGTGACGCCGAATGCGGGTTGGGGACAAGCTTAAGGATCATCTGGTCCGACGTTACGCGTTCGCTAATACGGCTCCACGCATCTTGCCGTTGGATGCCCTCCATGATGATGATCTCGTTCGACACATTAATATTGCGCGGCGGCAGAGGCAGGTTTTCACGGAAGCAAAACGGCCCTGCTGTACAAGTGAACAGAGTGTAGGCCGCCTCCTCACCTATAAGCACGCCGGCAACCGCGCTATCAATCTTGCCCTCACGGAAGTAGATCCAGGCCGCCACATGCTGGTTGCCCCGTGTGCCGTGCAGCTCGACGCCACCCGTCTTTCGGCCTAAATCGATTAGCTGAATAATATCGATCAACGAGAAGTCGCTGAGATTACCTTCAAGTGCCATGTCATTCACATTACTGTAGGTAGGGGTGTCGAGCGAGCGCATTTAGAGCTTGCCGATCACGAGCTTACTGATGACCCGGAGGGTGTCGAAGACGCCGGCCCCAGTCGTGGCAGAAGCTTCGCAGCGTGTCCAGTGGAGTGGGTTCAGGTACTTGTCCATGATGGGTACTGATAAGGCGTTGGGTAGGTCGCGCTTGTTATACTGTAAGACAAGGGGAAAGTCCTGGAAGCGCTTACCCATCTTCTGTACATTACGCGCTAACTCTTTCAAACTGTTGACGTTTTCTTCTAACTTGTCACGCCGCGAGTCGGCCACGAAGACTACGCCGTCAGCACCACTGAGGACCGCAACGCGGGTGCGATCATACAAAACCTGGCCAGGCACCGTATATAAGTGAAAGCGGGTTTGAAAGCCGCGCACCTTACCCAGATCGAGCGGCAGAAAATCGAAAAAGAGCGTCCGCTCGGTTTCCGTCGCAATCGAGAGCAGATCCGTTTTCGTGGTTTGCGGAATCTGAGAATGGATATATTGTAAGTTCGTGGTTTTGCCACCCATGCCCGGTCCGTAATACACGATTTTGCAGTGAATTTCACGGGCGGCAACATTGATCAACGCCATAGTTGCGGAGCCTCCAAAGAGTTAATCGCGAAAGAGCAGGTCAATGGTATCTTCCATCGACGTGCGAAAGTTGCCCCCGAGCACATCATCGCGCATGCGCCGGTTTTGGCGCACACGGCCCAGAACGCCGAGCAGCTCTTCGGATGCTTTCTTTACCAGCACCTTGACCAACCCAATATGTGTTTCTTTGTTGAAAATAATTGTTAAGATCCACTGATCACCGATCAGGGCGATAAACAAATTTTCGCGTACCCCTTGCTGGAAGAGCATCTTAAACTCTTTTTCGCGCAGGAGTTTGGCAACTTCGCGTGATGAGGCAAAGGTTCCGGCGATCAGTGCCCCGAGCGCAGTCGTATCCTGACGATTAGCATCACCACGTGAAGCAATGACCTGGCCACTTTTATCAAGTAGCAGGGAATGATTGCCACCGGTTTCATCAACCAAACGGGTGAGAACATCTTCGATGCGTGCTACTTCTTCCAATGGCACGATCATACTTGTGAGTTGTGGATCAAACGCCATGTCAACTTCCTTGTGGTCATCGTTCCCGGGTATGACTGCTGCGATTCTTGGCGGCTAGATTGCGTCCAAAGCTGCGACCAACGCGGCCTGATGTTTGCGAACCAGGAAGCGCAGGCGGCCAAGCTGCTGCTGCCCATTTGTGAGCAGTAAGAGCATGGCATCCGGACTCAGGTGTTCGATCAAGACGAGCCCCTGCTCATACTGGAGCAACGTCTGGACTGCCTCGCCCTTCTTGACCTCACGACCAAGCGACTCGGCCAGCGCCAGGCCATTCGCTGCGACGGCACAGATCGCTTCGGCGTCGACACCGTGATG
>JBBRHB010000368.1:0-5480 GCA_038223355.1 Chloroflexales bacterium | reverse complement strand
AGCACCATCACAATAATCAGTGCTAAGGCTGCCCATATGCTCACGTGCCGGCGATACCATCGAGTCGGGTGAAGCATCACTGGTTCCTCCTCTCGGCCCCTGAATGCCATCATCGGCTTCAGGGAACATTGGGAATAACTGGCGCTGTCGTTCTTGGTCGCTGCACGGGGCAACCACAGCATCAACGCGCATTGACACAGCTTCAGCATGGTGTAGGCCACCGGTATATTGGCCTTTCCCACGCGCTATTTCGGAGATTGTGCAGTTTGACACAAATAGGCAGGGTAGTATAATAACCGTGGCAAAGAGGCTGTCCCCACAAGGGGTGACGGCGCGATCCCATCAGCATCTAAGGATTCAGCATGGACAGCTTGCAGCCTTATCTACCAATTGCCATCTTGTTTGTTTTGACGACGGTGCTTGCATTCGTCGTGATTGGTTTGTCGGCGCTGCTTGGCCCGCACACCGAGTCGAAGCGCAAGCTCATGCCCTATGAGTCGGGCATGACGCCGATTGGTGGGGCGATGCGGCGCACGCCGATCCGCTTCTACCTGGTGGCCATGATCTTTATCTTGTTCGATATTGAAGTCGTCTTTACCATCCCCTACGCACTGATTTTCCGGCGGCTGGGGCTTTTTGGGCTGGGCGAGATGGGTACGTTTGTTGCTGTCTTACTCGTCGGCTTGCTCTATGCGTGGAAGAAGGGGGCATTCACATGGGAATAGAAGAAAAAGCCGGTGATCTAGGCATTATTACTACGTCGCTAGACGCTGCGGTTAATTGGGGTCGTACCAATGCGATGTGGCCAATGTTGTTTGGCCTGGCCTGTTGCGCGATCGAAATGATGGCTGCACAGGCAGCAGATTATGATCTGTCACGTTTCGGCATGGAGATTAACCGTGCCTCGCCTCGCCAAGCCGATTTGATGATCGTCGCTGGCCGTGTCTCGCGCAAAATGGGCCCGGTTATACGCCAGCTGTATGATCAAATGAGTGATCCGAAATGGGTCATCGCGATGGGCGACTGCGCCTCCTGTGGGGGGGTGTATAACAATTATGCGATTGTCCAGGGCGTTGACGAAATTGTGCCCGTTGATGTCTATGTCGCCGGGTGCCCGCCGCGACCGGAAGCGTTGATCCACGGCATTATGATGCTGCACGAAAAGGTGCGCCGCGAAAAGCTGGCGCCGCGCAAGAAAGAACTCGATCTTACGTCGGGCCGACCGGTCTTCCGCCTCGACAGCGGTGGTACTGAGGTTAATGAAGCTGTGGGAGCCAAATAATGGCCCTGACAAACGCCGGGGTGCTGCAAACTCTACAGACACGTTTCGGGGCGGGTATCCTTGGAACCAGTGAGTTTCGAGGAGACCTAGCACTGACGCTTGACCCACAGGCACTAATACCGGTCGCACTGTTCTTGCGCGAGGCCCCTGAGCTGCAATATATTCTGCTATCGAGCGTGACCGGCGTCGACTACTATGGGCGCGAGCCACGCTTCGAGGTGGTATATCACTTTACATCGCTCGAACATGCACACCACGTCGTGCTCAAAGTGGGGGCTAACGAAGCTGATCCGCATATACCTAGCCTCGCGCCCATGTTCCCAACGGCTAACTACCAGGAGCGCGAAATTTATGACATGTTTGGCATCATCTTCGATGGCCATCCTGATCTGCAACGCATTTTGATGCCTGACGAATGGGACGGCTTTCCACAGCGCAAGGACCAGCCACTGGTATACGAAGAGGTCGCCTTTACCTTCAACCACGACGCAATCGACGCTCAAAAACCCTATGCAGATAAGTAAGGGATAGGGAGCTTGTTATGGCTATCGCAGAACCAAAACCGCAAATAAGCCTGCTACCAGTTGCAGCAACGCCGGCCCGCAGTGGGGCCTTTCCATCTGGTCAGGCCATCGCAGCCGCAGCGAGCGAGATGGAGGTGCCGTCGCCGCGCCAGATCGTCGCCGCCAACAAGCGCCGGATCCAAAATGATCCGACCGGCGAAGGCTCGATGGTGCTCAACATGGGTCCCCATCACCCCTCGACACATGGCGTTTTGCGGCTGGCCGTTGAGCTAGCGGGCGAAACGGTGCTGCAACTCGCGCCCGAAGTAGGTTTTCTGCATACCGGCATCGAAAAAACGATGGAGTCAAAGAGCTACCAGAAAGCGGTGGTTCTAACCGACCGGACTGACTATCTCGGGCCGATGATCAATAACCTGTCTTATGCGCTGGCGGTCGAAAAGCTCCTAGATTGCGAGATCCCTCCACGGGCGCAGGTGGCACGGGTCCTCTTTTCTGAGCTGACGCGGCTCAACAGCTACCTCGTCTGGCTGGGCACGCACGCCCTGGACTTGGCCGCGATGAGCGTCTTTCTCTACTGCTTCCGCGAGCGCGAATACTTGCTTGATATCTTCGAACTGGTGTCCGGGGCGCGCATGATGACCAGCTACATTCGACCGGGGGGCTTGGCTTACGATCTGCCCGCAGAATTCAAGCCTACCGTCCAGCGCTTCCTTGATATCATGCCCAGTCATATTGATGAGTACGAGGCCCTACTGACCGAGAACCCGATCTGGAAAGAGCGCACCATTGGTGTCGGCAAGATCAGCGCTGCTGATGCCCTGGCTGTGGGCTTGACCGGGGCTAACTTGCGAGCGACGGGCGTGGCCTATGACGTTCGCAAGCTGTTTCCATACTCAGGCTATGAGAACTACGACTTCAAGCTCGTCACGGGAACGCAGGGCGACACCTATGATCGCTACCTAGTCCGTATGGCAGAGATGCGCGAATCGGTCAAAATTGCCCAGCAAGCGCTCAACAACCTGCCAGACGGTCCGTATGCGACCTCGGATCGTAAAATCTGGCCGCCTTCGAAAGAAGAAATCACATACTCGATGGAGTCGCTGATCCATCACTTCAAACTATGGACCGAGGGCTTTAAACCGCCGGTTGGCGATGCCTATGTTGCTGTTGAGTCGGGCCGCGGTGAGTTGGGCTGCTATGTGGTAAGCGACGGTTCGAATAAGCCGTGGCGCGTTCATTTTCGGGCACCGTCGTTTATTAATCTGCAGGGTTTGCCGCACATGGCCAAAGGGCAGATCTTCAGTGACTTGATTGCGATGATAGCTTCACTTGATCCGGTACTCGGGGAGGTCGACCGCTAGCACGGATGCAGCCAGGGCAACCGGATGCCTCACCGGCTCTATGTATCTAAGAGGATTATGTGCTGAAAGATAAATATGCTGGCGAGATCGCCCAAACGTTGGCGAAATATCCGGTCAAAAATTCGGCGGTGATTCCACTCTGCTACCTCGCCCAGGATGAGTACGGTTATCTCAGTATCGACCATCTGGAGGAAGTCGCCGACATCCTCCAGATGCCGTATACCGCTGTCTATGAGGTAGCGACTTTCTACACGCTGTTGTATACCGATCCGGTCGGCAAGTGGGTTTTGCAAGTTTGCGACGATAACCCTTGTTGCTTCACAGGTGGTGAAGAGTTGGTGGCCGAACTCGAAGCCCAACTGGGGATTCATGCAGGGCAGACCACTGCTGATAAGCAATGGACCTTGCAGCGTGTTAAATGCTTAGGTGCCTGTCACCACGCACCGATGCTCCAAGCGAATCTCGATTTCTATTATGACATCACGCCCGACAAGGTACCGGCGCTGCTCGAAACACTGCTGCAACAGGAACAACGTGGCGGCACAATGAGTATTTCGGGACGCTTCGCTGAACGATAAGGATTGAGATATGGCTGGCATCTACGAGAATGGGCAAGGAGCCGATGGAGCGAGTGGCAGCGCGCCGCAAGTGGGCCGTGTCTTTGAGCATGGGTATCCAGGTGGTCCTGCTAATGGCTTCGGCTCGGAGTATCCTAACCCTTTTCTGAAGCAACACATAGTGTACGCTAATCGCGACGTGCCCAACATTCGCGAACTCGCGGTCTACCGGCAGCACGGGGGTTACGAGACAGCGCAACGAGTACTGACGACGATGCAGCCACAGGCAGTGGTAGATGAAGTCAAGAAATCGGGGCTGCGCGGACGAGGTGGAGCCGGCTTTCCTACCGGTGTTAAGTGGGGCTTTATTCCCAAAGATATTTTCCCCAAATATCTGGTCTGCAATGCCGATGAATCAGAGCCAGGTACCTTTAACAACCACGAGATTATTGATCTCAACCCCCATCAACTGATCGAAGGTATGGTTATCTCGGCCTTCGCGTTCGGTGCGACCGCCGGCTATATCTATATTCGTGGCGAATACGCCTATGGCGCACGAGTACTGGAACAGGCTGTCGCCGAAGCGTATGCTGCCGGGTTGCTGGGCAAGCAGCTATGGGGGACCGGCGTCGACTTCGATCTGTATGTGCATCGTGGCGCTGGAGCTTATATTTGCGGCGAAGAGACGGCGCTGCTGGAGTCGTTGGAAGGCAAGATTGGCCAGCCACGGGCTAAGCCACCATTTCCGGCAGTCGCGGGGCTGTATGCCAAGCCAACAGTCATTAATAACGTTGAAACGCTGACGAATGTGCCGCGGATTATGCAACATGGCGCGGATTGGTATCGCAGCTTCGGGACAGAAAAGTCGCCGGGGACCAAGGCTATCTCGATTAGCGGCCATGTGAAGCGGCCCGGCAATTATGAAGTGCCGTTGGGCATTACGGTGCGCCAGTTCATTTATGATGTAGCAGGTGGCATTCGTGATGGCCACGAACTCAAGTTTATCGTGCCGGGTGGGGCTTCGTCGCCCTGGCTGATTAACAAGCCTGAGCATCTTGATGTACGACTCACATGGGACGATATGGCGGCTGCCGGCTCGATGCTGGGCTCGGGGGCAATGATCGTGCTTGACGAGACGACCTGCGTCGTTGCAACCTCAATGAAGATCGATGAGTTCTTTAAGCATGAGTCGTGCGGTAAATGCACGCCCTGTAGGGAAGGTACGCACTTCCTCACGAAGGTATGGGAGCGGATCGAGCATGGACATGGACGGTTGAGCGATATCCCACTGCTTGACGACCTGGGGAAGCAAATGTCGGGCGGCAAGTGTTTTTGCTTGCTGGGACCTTCGGCCGTAGCACCTGTTACCTCGGCACTCAAGTTCTTCCAGGACGAAATCCGCCAGCATATTGAGTTAGGTCGCTGCCCATTGGGGTACAACCATCCGCCTGTTGCAGCACACGCCGTTGAGGGTGGGGTGCAGACTGGTGCAACGTCGGTGCTGGCGCACTAGAAAGCCAGAGGCAACTATGACAACCGGGCTACGCTGGACATCTGCCGATCTCGAAACGCTGCCCGATGATGGCAAGCGGTACGAGATCATCGACGGAGAGTTGCAAGTGCCAAAGCAACCGCATTGGCATCATCAATGGTAGTGCTGCTTGGAGCATAGTAATGGATAATGTATGCCAGATGTAACTCTGACAATAGATGGCAAAGAGGTCACGGTGCCGCAGGGGACCGGGACGGTTGAGGC
>JBBRHB010000367.1:0-5482 GCA_038223355.1 Chloroflexales bacterium | reverse complement strand
ATGTATGATGGTTTCATCCATGAGGAGGTCATATGCGCGGTAGCCGGCGCATTGCTGTGGTAATCTTTGCGTCGGCCTTTGCATCGCACACCGCTACTTGACCTTCTCCTCACAATAGTTGCCGTCGCCCATCTTCGCCGTGCAGTGCCAGCCGCCGAACTTCGACGCCTTCATTCTGCCGTGATATTTACATAACGGTGCATCATCACCCGACGCCACAGGAGCCACTGAGAGAGCCGCTACGGGCGCCACCGCCTCAATGCCCGCCTGAGGGAAGCTTCGCAGCGCCTTGCGCAGCTCAGCCAGCGACGGAGCCGATAAGACCAGATCGCCGGTCACACCTTCGATCGTGGCGCGGGTGGTGAACTGCAGCGAGACCTGCGCGCGGTCCTGTTCGTTTACCATGGGATGCACTCCTCCGATGCTTCACGCATCATCACGGCCGGGGCCAGGGCGACCCGCGTGGGCTTGTAGGCCGGCTCGACCGTTATCATGCAGAGTGAGCAGCCCTGGCCACCGCAGCAATCCATATCGAAATACCACACGCCGTACTCGAGTGCTTCTCTGTCTTCGCACAACTGAGCGGCCGCCATAATCAGCGACCCTAGAATTTGGTGCCAACACGGCCGACGCGATTTGCACTGATGATCCATGAAGCCATCGCCGAGCGTCAGCCTATAGACCTCGCCGTTCGTGTCGAACTGGCTGCTGTGGATGGTGATGACGTCCGTCTTGAGTGTCCAGCTCTCGCCGCCCCACTTGGAGAGCCACACCGTAGCCTTCTCAATGCGGGCAAGCTGCTTGGTGTCGCCGTGTGCTCGCGTAGTGGCTTCTGCTATGGCTTGATTCAAGTCTGCGCGTGTGATGCTGATCATGGTGTACTATCTCCGTAACTTGGCCGGTCAGGGGTCGTCTAGTAGCTACGCCTGACCGGCTGGGCCTCTTACAGTCCTCTTGATGCGCCGAAGTGATACTGGCCGTTCGTGAAGGGCCGTGCGACGAACTTCGGTGCGATGGCCTTGGCAATCACCGCGCGTAGCAACTTGACCTCGCTGGTAACCTCTGAGAACTTCACCGACTTGATGACCTGACCATCGACCGAGATGTCTGCGAGCTTGGTGACCGGGTTGAGTTTGAATGTGACCATTGCTATAACTCCTTGTCTAACGTCTGTATGTATTATAGCATCTCACAGACAAAAGTCAATAGGTTTAACAAGCAATCTTCAAAACTCCTTGACTTTCATCAAGGCCCGTGTATACTAGAAATTGCAGACAACAGGCAAGGGGCATGCATGGATGATATTTTGGTTGGGGTCGATGCGGCGAAGGAACTCGGACTAAGCAAGCAACGGCTTTACGAACTCGCGAGCGCCGGACGGATGGGTCAAAAAGTCGGCTCGCATTGGCTTTTTACACGAACCGAGCTCGAAGCATATAAGTTGAGTAAGAAAAGCAAAGGTGGCCGCCCAAAAGAGGAAGCCGGCCCGCTGGCAATGGAAGCGCAGCCGGCGTGAGCGCAGTTCCACCACAGGTGCAGCAGCCCAAGGTCATTACGGCAGCTGCCGCGCACGCCCTGGTACGTGTGTATGTGGCTGGTGATGGCCGGCATCATTGGAGCAGGGACCGGGCGATTACCCTCTGCGGCATGGTGACAAGCAAGGCCGACGTAACCAAGCCGGGAAATGTGGAATGTGCCAGTTGTCAAGATAAAGCCGACGGCGTAACAAACCAGTCATAACTGTGTGAGACTTCTCTGGCGAGGCTTGAACCTACTCGCACACATCCTTGGTGGGCACTACCGCTTTCGGTACAATCGTTATCCCATCACAGGGGCAAATGGATGGGGAGTGAATCTCCACACGCGAGATGGCAGCGGGTCTTTGCCATCGAGTATCATGAATTCAAACACGATGGGGTTATAAAACGCCGATGGCACTATCATCGGGGCGCAACAGGATCACAGATGGCTAAGCATCGGCCTTGGCAAGGAGGCAGGAAATGAAGCCTACATTTCCTTTACATGTATTGTTTGATGACGGTGACGAGTGGATCCTCGACACATTGCGTGAGGTCGGGAGCAACTTAGAGTGGTTTGATAGCGAGCATGGTGACGATTCTGTTTATGTCATCGATGCCGAGAATCGCCCTGTGCGTTTGCTTGTTCGGAACCTCGAAGTTGTTACATGTGAACTCGGGACAACTCCAACGCGACGACCAGCTCCACAACCTACGACTCTTAGATCCGCAGCTTAGCGATGACTAAGTAACTAGTCAGCATGGCTGCTCACTCGCTGACCGTTCAGGAGACGTGTAAACGGCTTGGGATATCGGATTCAACCTGCCGGCGGCTTCTTCGCAATGGTGTGTTGAAAGAGGCCGGCAGGGACGCTGGCAATCGCATCTTGATAGATGCTCAGTCAGTAGATGCTGCAGCGGTTGCTATGGGGCGCGCGGACCTCGCCGGCTCGGAAGTACGGCGGGAAGTATCCACCAGCCTGGCTAGGCTTGATGACACCGTAGCGGACACAGTGGCTAGCCTGGCGGAGATTATCAAGACGCAAGAGGATCGCCTGATCGAACTCGCTCAGGAACTGGGAGCAGCGAAAGCAGAGAATCGTATGATCACCATGCAAAGCGAGCCGACAAAGCAACACATAGCCGCGCTTGAACAGGAACTGATCGAGGCACGCCGTACCATTGCCGATTTGCAGACGAACCGACTAGGTGACATACCAGGAGCCAAGGCGACTAGCCAGCGAGAACAGGCCAGTATGATAAGCAGAATCAGAAAAGCGTTCAGTAGATGACTAGCCAGCATGATAGTTGCTTCCTGTGCTATGATGGTGGTCAATAGATAAAGATCGCCCCCGGTAAACGTGTCGTAAGCGTTACCGAGGGCTGGCCAAAAGCCTGAAAGGAGGCAACCGGCGTGATTCGCAGTATACCAAACCTCAGTCGCTTCTTCGCTTGCATCGTCCTTACATTGATTCTCGCTGCCTGTGGCGCTGCCCAAGACCCATTAGCCTATCAACGCGCCCAGCTTTCCCTGGAGCAGCAACAGCAGTCAGTACAGCAAGCACAGGCCCGCGCAGCGGTGCTGGAGACGCCCTACCGCGTCCTCTTGATTGCCCTGACCCTTGCACCGGTGGGGCTGCTTTTCATTGGCCTTGACGCCTACCGCTTGCGCCGGCGTCTTGTGATTGCCGATGCTGCTGGCAAGCTTCCGTTACCTCGTCAGTATGTAGAGCAGGATGCGCGACCGGCGATTGCTGCCCTTGGTGCCTTCCACGCGACCGAACTCGCCAGGGCAACCCCCGCACGTATGTTCTCAACACCTGGACCGCCAAGTGCACCCGCACTGATTACCGGCGAGCCACCGCTAGAGGCACTGCCCACCGGTACGGTTGACCTCTCCTCATTGGTCGGCGACTGGCGGCCGTCACTAGAAAGCATCCTGCTGGCCGTGGGGCCTGGAGGCGTGGGTTCCGTTGGGATGTGGTGAGGTCGGGTACACTGCTCTCGATACTTTTGAGAAAGGGAACTGAATGCAGTGCGATCAATGCGGTGGGAAGCAGTTCACCAAGGCAGGACGAGGACGGCTGGCGCGCCAACTCTAGCCGTGTGGGGCATGCCGACGACGGCTCACCGACTGCTCTGCCTCGGCATTTAGCGGCTACCACTTTCCCGACGACATCATTGCCCTGGCCGTTCGATGGTACCTGCGGTTCCGGGTGCCGTATGTCGATCTGGCGGAGTTGCTTGTCGAACGCGGTGTCCACGTCGATCCGTCGACGATCTTCGACTGGGTCCAGCAGTTCACGCCGCTGTATCAGGACGCCGCTCGTCCTCGTCGCCGTCGTGTGGGCCAACGCTGGAGTATTGATGAGACCTACATTCGGATTTCCGGCCGCTGGTGCTACGCATTTCGGGCGATCGACGAGCAGGGCCAAGTCATTGATGTCTATGTCAGTTCGACGCGCGACACGGCAGCGGCCACCGCGTTCTTGACGCGGGCCGTTGAGACCACTGCGGTGAGGCCCACGGTGGCGATGACGGACCGCGCAGCCATCTACCCGCCGGCGCTCGCTGCAGTCCTGCCCGAGGTCGAGCACATCAAAGGTAAGCTCGTGCAACAGCGGATTGAGCGTGACCATCAACATCTTAAAGGCCGGACGCGGCCCATGCGCGGCTTTCAGACGCTCCCGTGCGCGCAGGTCGTGTGCGCGGGGCATGGGTTCATGCGTAATCTGCGGGGCGACTCCTACGACCTCGGGGGTCCGGGTGACGACGTGCGCCTGCCACAACCCCCGCGTCTCGTGCGCGCCTGGGATGAACTGACACTCGCCTTGGCCGCAGCATAGCTGTCTCCGCAGTCGCGTATGTGATCGCGCCCACTCCTGATGAGCCCAGTCCTCACCTCAGCATACCCCAACGAAACCGATTGTCGCGCGTCGACAAAAGAATTGTGGCATGCAGTGGAGTGAAGCCACGAGTGATGCGTTGGCCGGCTTGCGCACGTTGATGCTGAATGGCGGATGGGAACGGTATTGGCAACAGCGCGAGGTGCTTCCGCTCGTGGCAGCTTGACCCAACGCTTATTCGCGCTAACTTTTTATGCGAATGAACGAAGGAGCCGTCACACCGGATGCCCCATGTAGCCAATAAGGTAGGTTCCCCCCTGTCACGGCATGCGCCGCTCTGCTCCGTCATTCCTGAGGACACCGCACGCGTTGCCATGGCCGCCTTCCCGAACGGCAACCGCTAGCTCCGGTTGCGTCAAGACGTCAGTACTGAACCGTTGCTGACGATGGCTGCTGGCCGTCCCGACCTCCTTACGATCTCAGGTTAGGCGACCTTCAGCATGCGCATCAGGACTGCCCAGCGGGCACAATCCGCCTGTCGTTGCCCGGATAATGGTGAACCACGGGTTCATATCGCCTCGATTTCTCGCATCCTTCAGAAGATAGCATTCGGCGCGTTATGAAGAGAACGTGTATACTAGAACGCAACAGGTAGCATAGATGCATAAATATTCGACAGTACGAACAAAAACATGTTTCTAATAAACACGTTCTAAGTCCGGAAGCCATTCCCTACTCGTGCTGAAGGTCACATTGTAGTATGGTACCGGATCTTTCCGCATTGACCCCCTTGTATATGTCATAATTGTTGCCACCCATCTGAATGCCGCCGTCCGGCTTCCGCACATGCGGGTATTCCAGAGTGGGCCATGAGCTGTTTAGTAGAGATTGCTCGTACATCCTGAAGCGAACTCTGGGCCGTCGCCACAATCACTACCCCCCTTCGTATCGGAATTAGGTATGCTGAAGGTACGGTTGCCCGCGTCCATACGGTCGGTTCCATCCAGCCCGCACCTGCCGACGCACGAGGAAGCGGTGGCGCACGTGGTGCTTCCTGATCTCTACTGTCCGTTTCCGTCAGCCATTAACCGGCATGTTGAGGTCGTCGGTCAGCAGACC
>JBBRHB010000366.1:0-5485 GCA_038223355.1 Chloroflexales bacterium | reverse complement strand
GACCTCGCTCTCCATTATCTTGCTGGGCAGCACAGCCCTCTTCATCTGGCGCTGGCGGGACGTGCCGCGCAAGCCGCTGAGCGAGTCGTTGCTGTCGCGCGATGCCGCCTTGATTTTGCTCATCATGGCGTTCGTTAGCCTGGCTGTTGTGATTGGTCTGGGCACGTCAATGCCCTGGATCTCGTCGCTCAAAGGGTTCGGTTATAGCCTCCAACGCTTCTTTGGCCAGGCGTTTACGTTGGATGACGGTACAGCCATTAATCCTAGCAACAAGCCCTTCGCCGACGGTCGTTTCTCGTTTACCGCCGACTTTTTTAAGCGTACCACGCCGCCACTCGCCGTGATCTTGGTTGTCCTGATGTCGGTTGGCCCCTTGTTTGGCTGGCGTGACTCGAATCGAAAAAAGCTAGTGCAAACTATCCGTTGGCCGGGATGCGTGGCGATTGGCTTGACTGCAGGCGCAGTTGTGCTAGGGGTGCGCAGTCTCATGGCCCTCGCTTATATTTTCTTCGCCATTTTCGCGATCGGCACGAATGGGATCATTGTGGTGCGCACCCTGCGTAGCGGCTGGTTACGGATCGGCGGCTACCTAGCGCACATCGGCATGGGCTTCCTGTTGCTGGGCGTGGTCGGCTCCTTTGCTTACAGCTCCGACGATCTCAAGATGACGATTGCGCAAGGGACCACTCAGAACGCCTTTGGCCATAGTTTTACGTATTGGGGCGAAGAAAAGCTGCCCAATGGCAAGACCGCGCTACGCTTCGAGGTCGATCAAGGGCAGGCGGGACACTTTGTGGCGCGCCCCGAGCTGTATTTCAACCAGCGAATGGGTGCGACGATGCAGACGCCGGCCATTAAGCGCTCGGCTTGGCAGGATCTCTATATCTCGCCCGCCGGCTCCCTAGAGGCCGACGATCCGAATGCCGCGACCCTAGGCAAAGGCCAAGCCGGCGTGGTGGGTCCCTACCAGATCAAGTTCAAAGACTTTCAGATTGATAACCACGCCGACACGACGGGGATTGCCGAAGTGGGAGCCGCTGTAGTGATCACCGATACGCGGACCAGTATAGTTCGCAGCCTGTTGCCTAAGATGCGGGTCGACGCGAACCAGAAGACGGTTGTCTCGCTCCCGCTTGAGCTCGGCAACGGCTACAAGCTGACTCTGGCTAATTTCACCCCCAACCCACAAGATGCGCAAGCGATCCTGCGGATCGAGGGACTTAATTTACCGCTAGTACCAGCACGGGCGATTATTGAAGTCAGCACCAAGCCTGCGATTGGCTTGGTATGGACCGGCTCGCTCCTCATGTTCTTTGGTGCGCTGTTGGCTTGGCTGCGACGTCGGCAAGAACTGGCGGCGGTCGAGGTAGCAACCACAGGAGGCGCTCGACGACGGGTTGGCAGTGTGCTTCCAGGATGGCTAGGAAGCGTGCGGTGACGGCAATGACGGAGTTCGATCCGCATACTGTCTTGCATGTTAAGCCAGGCGCGACCGAGGAGGAAGTTGTAGCCGCCTATGCGCGGCTACATGCCTTGTATAGTGCCGAGCGGTATGTTGATGGGCCGGTGGAATTCGTTGCGCAAGCAGCAGTTAAACGCGATGAGCTCGCCACGGCCTATCAAGCGCTGATGGAGGCGCGTGGGGCGCCGAAGCCGGAAGCTACACAAGAGGTACTGGATTTTCGCCCACTGCCGCCAGCTGACGGTCAGGAACGACCGTTACCTGCAGTCGTAGCTGATCCAGCGGCTGCCCGCGTGCGCAAACAAACCCCCCACCCACGTCGCCCACTGGTATCGTTAGGGTTCTTGCTAGTCGTTGCCGGAGTCGTTTTTGCCTTGGTCAGCTTACCGGGCGTACGTACAGCATCGAGTCCGACTGCGCTGGCGACACCGGTGATTAGCGGTCTTGATTTACCGTACAGTTCGACGCAAATTGTTGCGCTGCGGCAGAGCGCAGAGCAGACACGCTCGGCGGCAAATTGGTCCAAGCTCGGTGACGCAATTTTTGATAATCTCGAAACCCTACGCGAGGCTGCTCCGCTTTCCGCGCAGTATCAGAGCGCGGCCAGCGGCTGGAGTGAAGCAACAGCCGCCTACCGCTCTGGCCTTACGCTCCACGATGATCCGGGTGTGCGTACAGATCTGGCACTCACACTGGTGTATGATGGTCAAGCACGCAGCGACCAAGTCACGACCGAGCAGGGCCGAGCGGAAGCGCAGCGTGCCTTTGAAGCAGCGCCGGACAATGCGCGGGTCGCGTTGAATTATGGTCTAGTTCTGGTCGCGCTTAATCCACCGCAAACTGCGACGGCGCTGCAAGTATGGCAGGGGCTGGTGGAGCATGCGCCGCAAAGCTCTGAGGCACAGCGCGCTAAACAACTACTCGACAGTTACAAACAATAAATAGTAAGCATTATGACAATACCCATTTCTTCGTCAACCTTTCCAATGCAGGCTGAAGCCAATTTTTATGAGATCCTCGGCATTGAGCCCTATGCCAGTGCTGCTGACATTCGCGCGGCCTACGAGCGCCAACGAGCACTGTATGACCCTACGCACGGGGCGACGATGGGCGATGACTTTGCGCGGGAGGCCGCCGAACGGCGTGATCAGATCGAGCAAGCGTATGTCACACTCAGCGAGCCCCAGCGCCGCTTTGCCTATGATCAGCAACAAGGGCTGGTGGGTACCGAAGCAACCGATCGGCGCGGTGTCTCGAACCGTGAGGTTATCTGGACGATCATGGGAGTGCTCATTGGGTTGTTGGTCCTTAGCCTGATCTACAACCTTACAGCTAAGCACACAAGCCAAAGCACGATCTCCGACCGTTTTACGGTGGTTAACTTCCCGGCCAAGCCGGTTGCGCTCCGCACATTAGGCGGCTCGTCCTTTGATCTCAAAGCAGAGCGGGGCAAAGTCGTTGTCGTAAACTTCTGGGGCACCTGGTGTGAGCCGTGTAAGGAAGAAACCCCCGCCTTAGAGGCCGCCTATACCAAGCTACATGATCAAGGATTGGTCGTCGTCGGGGTTGATATGTTCTCGGACGAGCGCAATCAATACCAGCGTAATGAGGGGCACGTACAAGCCTTTACGCAGCAGTATGGGGTTAGCTATCCGATTGCATTAGATGATGCCGGTTCGGTTACCCGCGACTACCAACTCTATAATATTCCGGTCTCCTTCATCGTTGACCCGGATGGCAACGTGCGTTATATTCGTACGGGACCCATGACCGTTGATGATGTCGAGCAAATGTTTCGACTCCTGAAACGCTCATAATACTAAAGCGTATGAGGGAAGGAAGAGGTGTATGACCGGACGGCGGGTGCTGCTCATCGACGACGATGCAAACCTTCGCGATATGGTCGGACTTGTGCTGCAGAACGAGCAGTACGAGGTCCAGAGCGTAGCTACCGGTCGTCAAGGATTGGACAACCTTGTACAAACACCCCCCGATTTGGTAATCCTCGACATCAACTTGCCCGACATGCTCGGGTTCGATGTCGTCAAAGAGATTCGCCGCTCTTCCCAAGTGTGTGTACTCATGCTGACCGGGCGCTCCGATGTTACGGATGTGGTTCAGGGCCTAGATGGCGGAGCAGATGATTATTTGCTCAAACCGTTTCGCTCCGAAGAATTGCTGGCACGGGTGCGCGCACTGTTACGGCGCATCCCTTCTGCCGATGAACCGCTGGCTGTCGGTGGCGGCCAGGTGGTCATCGATAGTAAGAGCCGTACGGTCCACATCCGGGGCGAACAGGTGGAGTTCACACCTACGGAATATCAATTACTACTGCTGATGGCACAAAACCCTGGCAGCGTCTTCGAACATCAGACACTGCTCCGCAAGGTGTGGGGTGACGAATACGTTAATGATACAGCGTATCTCAAGGTCTATATTTGGCACCTCCGCCGCAAGGTCGAACAAGACCCACACGAGCCCAAGATCGTAATGACCGAATGGGGCGTCGGCTATCGCCTTGCGCCCTAACGGCAGCAGTCAAGCCATTGAGGCACGGGCAGCCGTGCCTCTCTTTACGGCTCTAGTCCTGCTCAAGATGGAGCGATGATGAACGACGTTGAGCACGTTCGCGAAATTTACTGGAATATTTCTAACCACATCCCATTCATTCAAAGCTTGCTCTACCTGTTGGCCATCGGTGCGCTAGGAGCTATGAGCTATGGCATATGGCGGGATATACGGCGCTGGCGCGTAGGACGACCGTTACAGCGTGACACGCAGCTCGGGACACGGCTGAGCGATTTCCTGCAGCAGATTTTTGGTCAGAAGCGCGTGCTCAGGGATCGCGTGCCCGGCATCATGCACACCATGATCTTTTATGGCTTTTTGGCGCTCTTTATAGGGACCGATATCATCGCCGTCGAAGAAGATTTTACCATCCCCACCTTTGGCCCGCTCAAAGGGCACATCATCACCGGCAGCTTTTATACCTTCTACGAATTCACACTTGATGTACTCGGTTTGCTATTCATTATTGGCCTAGTCTGGGCAGCATATCGGCGTTATGTCCAAAAACCCGACCGCCTCGATAATCGCAATACAGATTGGTGGGTGCTGGGCACACTCTTATTCATTGGCATCGGCGGCTATTTGATTGAAGGGCTGCGCATTCTCAACCAGACCATGGGGCCGACCAGCGCCAGGGTCATGGAGCAAGGCTGGGCGCGCTGGAATGTCGTTGGCTATCCGCTGGCCCTTTTCTACCGCAGCATCGGTTTGGAAGGGACATCCGGGCTGATTTTTCATCGCATTCTATGGGTACCGCACATGATCGCGACCTTCGCGTTTATTGGCTCGATCCCCTTCACGAAGTTCCGCCATATCTTCTACACCCCTCTCAACGGCTTTTTTCGCGATTTGGAGCCGAAAGGTGCGCTCAAGCCAATTGAGGACATCGAGAACAAAGCAGAGCATGAGTTGGGTTTCAATAGTATCGGCGAGATGAGTTGGAAGCAGCGAGCCAGCCTGGATGCTTGTATGCGCTGTGGCCGCTGCCAGGCGAAGTGCCCGGCCTTTGCATCGGGCTCTGATCTGTCGCCGAAATGGCTGATCACCAAGCTTGACGATCTGATGCGCGGTGCGCCCGTACTGCTACGTGATGGCACGTTGGTCCATCTCACTGAGGACGAAGATCTGCTGGCGACCGCCGACAGTGCAGCCAAGGAGCAGGTTCATGAGGGCAGTCATGGCGAGCTGCGCGGCATGAATCGCATTAAAGGCGGTGGCAGCAAGTTTGTTAAAGGGTTAGCCGAAACGCTGCCCTTGTACGGCAACCTAATCAGCGAAAACGAATTATGGAGCTGCACCACCTGCCGAGCCTGCGTGGAAGAATGCCCAGCGATGATCGAGCATGTCTATGACATTGTTGATCTGCGACGCAGGCTGGCACTGGTCGAAGGCGAAGTGCCGTCGGGTGTGTCGAATGTGTTGCAGGGCATCGAGCGCAATGGTAATCCGTGGAAG
>JBBRHB010000365.1:0-5503 GCA_038223355.1 Chloroflexales bacterium | reverse complement strand
GACCAGCGGCAGATAGCTGTTGGCGGGATTATCGTAGTCGGCGGTATTGCCGGTAAAGCCTTCGACCGTATGAAGGTAACGCACAAGTTGCTCGGCGTATTGGAGCGTGGGCTCGGGGGGGCCAAGCTGCGCAGCGGTACGTTCGGACAAGTGCCATAGCAGGTCGCGTGTCGCAAGCATATCGTGAAGATCAAGGTCTTCTTGCGCGACGCTCAGTGCTCCTTCGACAAGGTCGATTGTGGCATCAGGCTGATGAATAAGACGACGAAAGGCAGTACGACCGGGATGTTCCATGCCATGCATGATACCACGGCGCAGCACTCAGTCCTCGGTCAGTAGCTTATTTGTGGTCGGTTTGGGTCCATTCTAGGGGCGAAACGTTCGTCAAGCCGATACGCACATCCCAATGGACATGCGGGCCGGTGACCATGCCTTTGGCACCCATGCGACCGATGATTTGGCCTTGCTCGACCATGTCGCCGACCTTGACCAGGAGCTGCGACTGGTGCCAGAAGCCGGTATGCACGCCCCAGCCGTGGTCCAGGATGACAGCGCCGCCACGCACGAGGAAGTTGGGCTCGGCCAGAACGACGCGACCACGGGCCGGGGCAATGATTGGTGTGCCGACGGCGTTGGCGATGTCAAGGCCTTCGTGGAATGAGTCGTAGGGGCCACCGTTATACGACCGCAGGGTGCCGAAATCGGATGAGATCACGCCTTGGGCAGGCAGGATGAACGGACCCTGCCACAAGCGCTCGGGCGTGACCTGCGGCCAGATAGCGTTGACGATATGCCGCTCCCGAAGCACGGCGTCCTGATTCTGGTTGAGGCTATCGGTGACCGAGGGCGGTAGCGTAATTGCCTCACGCGGGTAGGCGGCGTCCAATACGGTTATGGGGAACTCATTGACGATGGTGCGACCATCTGCCAGATCACCTTCCAGGTGCACGCTTAACGAGCCAAGGGGTGTCAAGACGGGAATGCCGGCAAAGGCGCGCCAGCTGCCGTCGATATTGACAAAGGGCAGCACAACACCTGCCAGGGTGCCGCGGGCAGCGACGAGGTTCGACGTGGTGAGGTTGATCAGGAAGGTATGACCCTGGGCAACAGATTGCGGCGTGGCTGCGGCGTCCAACAGTGGCAGCGCGATGGCGGTGTGGCCGGACCATTCGGCACCCAAACGACCTAATAAGACCGGCTGGGCTAGGTTCGGATGCAACTCGAAGCGGGCGCGCTCGAACCACTGGGTGAGCACGCGGTCACCCGACGAGTTCGTTTCAAGCTGGGGAGCCGTCAGTGGATAGCCAAACAAGGCCAGTGACCCACGATCACTGCCGGGGCCATCACCGAACGCCAAGCCATGGCTCTGCCAATAGTCGAGGAAGGCACCGCAGACGATGCGGCCAGTTTGCTCAAAGGTGCGGCATTGACCGGGTAGCTGTTGACCGGGGCCTTCGCCGCGCCAATCACGACCGGCACGCCGAAGCAGATCATCGCCTAGGAGGCCGAGCGAGACGTTATAGGGTGCGGCGAGCTCGGGATGCAGTTCGATACGCTCACGCTCGAAAAGTTGCGCGGTGAAGGTGCCGGAGCCGGTGGATGGCGTCGTTCCGACCGGAGCAAGTGGCAGACCGAAGATCGGCAGGCCGCCGTTGGCATCCCAGAACTGCAAGATATCGCCGCCGACGCGCCAACCGGTCAAGGGAAAAAGACGGTCCGGCGTGGCGGCAGTGCTGATTCTAGGTAGCAGGAGACAGAAGGATAGCACCAGCAGAGGGAGCAGACGGCGAAGCATCGGCGACATCCTTCCTTGAGATTCCGACAAATATAGTATAAGCCGCAACAGGCTCCTGGTCTATGAAAGGGGGCTTATTATAGGATTATAGAGCGCGCCCATTGTTCTATTGATCTTGTCGCGAAACAGCGTTTTTTGCTTTTTCGCATTGGGATGCGGTAAAAGGCGATTCGCGAACAATGAAGAACAATGGGCAATCGATTGATCACAAGCTTGGACGGCCCGGACGGAGCAATACAAAAAACAATGAAATAACAATAAGATCAATGGGAACAATAGGGCCGGATGAGCATGGTGCGGATGACGGTGGAGGATGTTGAGCGGTTGCGTGTGGTCGCTGCACGGGGGCAGTATAGCACATTAGTGCTTATTTTGCAAGGGGGGATTTGAGGAGTCGCCCTCACCCCGGCCTGCGGGCCACCCCTCTCCCAGAGCGCGGGAGAGGGGGAGAGAAGAACACCACTTCGGGTTCAGGTATGGGGCGAGCACACTCGCGAAATTCGATCTGTGCTCGGCCTCCCTTAAATTCATCCACGGCTGTCGGGTATTAGGGATTAGGGATTAGGGGGTGTCCAATCGGGAGTATTACTCGGCCCCTTCGCTGGTGGGGTGGTCGGAGCCCCATAAGGCAACAGCGTCACCTGGCGGGTTGCCCGGTCCCACCGAAGCTCGCCATGTTGAAACGTGTTATACCTCCCGCTGCCATCCGGTAGATCGGTTTCATCACTCGTGGGGGTACCTAAGATGCTATCCAGGCCATTTATGCTCGCGTAGTAAGCGTAAATGTCGCCTTGAACCTCATAGGTGCCTGTTGCCGCGGTCCAGTAGATCAAGCCCCTTTGGAAGGTATTATAGCGTCCACTCCAATCAATCGTGGCAGTTTCATCGCTCGTCGGATAGCGCAGCGCGCTCTGCTCCCAGCCAAGGTTAGCCCACTTCTCGCGAATGGCACCACCTATTTCGTGGGCACCGGTCTCTGGTGTCCAGTAGATAGAACCCCCTTGAAAGTTATTAAAGCGCCCGACTCCGTCTGGCGTCGAAGTTTCATCTGTTACTGGCTCGCCAAGGCCCCCCGATAACCCGCCTAGCTCGTTCCACTTCGCCGCTATGGCACCCTGCACGACCGGCGATTGGATGATAGACCAGGTCACATAGTAGTCAGAGTTAGTATGGTTACACCCATGAGGGGAGTCTGGCCCCGGATAGTGTCGTGTCTCAGTGTAGGGGCCCGTGGGCGTTTTTAGGTCAAGGTCGGAGCGGGGCACCGAAATCTCATCAATCGCCACTGCCCCATCACAATCCGCACCAATCCACCCCCACAAGATGTTGAAGACTTCTACGGCACCTGCCGCTACGAGGCCCCAGATGCCCCCACCAGCTAGCTTAAAGGCCTCTGCCGCAATGGCTACGCTAGTGGCTTGGCTGTTCGTTCCTGCAATTGCCTCAAGGCGCGCGGCCGCGTCGGAGAGCTTTGTGGCGATATCGTCAATGTGGCCGGCATTGACAATCTGGTAGTTGAATGTAACGCGCGTAGCCGGGTCAGGGATGAGGATGTCTCTAAACTCAAGCCCAACGCCGTAGTCACCGTTGTTTAGGTCACCCATACCTTTGGTCTGAGTACCATACGATCTATCTCCCACCTTCAGAAAAAATGCGACGGTATCAGTGTCGTTGTGGCGGGACCGGGTGTTGTCGATGTGAAAGCTGTCCAAGCGAAACGAGTACTTAGCTAACATGAAGATCCTCCATTCTACGTCTAGTTGATAGGTAAATACGGACCCATATGGCCTTGCCTGTCAGCATGGTAACCCGACATATTTCCCGTTGTCATGAGGCTACATTCCCGACGTGGTCGGGAATTTTCCGTACAAAAGTGAGCGACCAAGGACAGCAAGGGCGCGCAACTTAATCGCTCAGGATTAGCTGTAGTGCATGAGGTTCCGGATGGGCTACGGCGCAACGATCAGTTTGCCGACCATTCCGGTCCCTGCGGCCTTGTTGGCATGACCGGGAGCACTGCAATAGAAGGTGTAGGTACCCGGCTTCGTGGGTGTGAAGAGGGCGAGCGCGGTCTTGCCGGCGGGCATCTCGACATGGACGTTGAATTCATCGACGTCGAACGCATGGGCCTGCGCATCACCGTTGTCGAGCCGCAGAGCTACGGTCTGCCCGACTTTCGCCGTGAGATCGCGCTGGGAAAACTGGTGATTCGCGGTGGTCAGTCCCGGCAAGCCGGCTAACACTGCCGGACTCAGGCTAGCACTTGGAGCGGGCTGGGGGATAGCGGCGACAACGATCGCTCCGAGCCCGAATGTCGCCACGCTTACGAGGAAGCCGGGAAACCAGCGCGGCAGGACGTTGGCATCCGCTCCTTGATTCCGCCGCAGCGTTGCCGTGACGCCCGCGACGATCACGACGAGCGGAAGCAAGAGCTCTCCTACTATCGTTTCGTTGAAAACGCCGTGGACTGCGGGGTGGTGGAGGTTGTTGGCGTAGGCGGGCATGCCAGGGATGAAGGACACTACGGCCCAGGCAGCCGCGAGGAGTGCAGCCCAGCGCCAGCGCGTGGCACAGACGCCTGCGACAACGAGCGTGAGGACCGAAGTAGCAGCTAACGGTGGGATCAGTGTGTGCAGCGCCACGGCCTGCACGGAGATCGCCGCCACGACACGAGCGACCAAAGCAATGATCAGCGTCTTGCGAAGTGCCGACAGCGGCCTGCGGCGAGGAGTTGCGGTCGTAGCCATTGGTGTGTCCATGTGATTCTTCCTTCATATGATGAGCATTGGGCAGCCAGTGCTGCACGTCGGCGACAGACCATCATTGAGTTCATAGTCCTAACTCAGGCTGACACTGGTGCTGAAGGTAGGTGCAGGAGGCTCGTTGTTTTCACTCACAATTCGGCGGATAAGGGCCAGGGCCTCCTCAAGCGAGGAGACCTCAACGACAGTCCCCGTCTGAATATGCTCGATCTCGCCACGCCACGCACTGCACTCCTCCGATTCGCGCCACAGACGCACCAGGAACGAGCGGTACAACGGCCCGTTCATCACGGACCGACGGCTTTGTTTGTTTTGGCTGACATACCAGAACCTCTCTTGTTGTGACCCGCAGTGGATGATGCGGGTGTCGTTCAATGGAGAGAGTGTAGCAAGGAGGTGGCTACAAACTGGCTACAGCGGGGCTACACGGCAAGAGCTGCAGGAATTGCCTGCTCGATCGTCAGCTGGCTGCCGCGTGCATAGGCCGTGTCAAACGCATCGGCTGCCGCAGCCAACCGCGCCACAGCCTCATACCGGACGCGCTCGGCCCGGTCCGCAGGCCAGACGGAGATGCCGTCCACACGGTGAACGGCATCGGCCGCGCCCCATAATTCGGCTGCCACGAGCGCCCCTGCCGCCGTGCCTCTGGCAGACGCAACCGCTGCTAGGCCGGCAACGCCTTCCGCTATGCCACGGCGCGTATTGATGCTGCGGAAGTGTGTGAGGCTTTCGCGGAAGCGCGCACGCGCGTGCTGAGCATCGCCCGTATGTAATGCGACGTAGCCGAGGTTATGCAGGAGCCGCGGCAGTTCATGGTGGTTGTCAATGTCACGGTACCGCTGAAGGCTGGCTAGGTAGTGCTCTTTGGCTGCCGTATCATCGCCGCCGAGCCGTGCGGCCTCACCAAGGTTATTGAGAGCCCATGCTTCCAGAGATCGATCTTGGA
>JBBRHB010000364.1:0-5537 GCA_038223355.1 Chloroflexales bacterium | reverse complement strand
CGTATTCCTTCACTCCTGGAAAGTTCGCCCAGGTTCGCGCCTTTACCCCCAGCAACCATGATTTGTGTTTTGTCAATGTCCTGAAAACCAAGCACATAGGAACTCATATATTTACCTCCTTATCATGTGAATGATGAGGATTGTACAGAAGTGGACGAGCAAAAAAATCGGGTTTTGACCTATTTTATTTGATGGGCAGTTATGCTATAGTGAAGGTAGATAGAGCATACACGATGGACGACCACTTTGGTCGTCCATCGTGTTGTGTTAAGGATGCCGAAGTTGATCTGGTTCGGTAGACAGGGTACCACCCAGAGCATACCGTTGATCATGCGGCGATGGTCTTGAGCTAGGCGGCCTTCGTCGGTTGAACCACAATCAGGCTTCGTTCAGTGCGAGTTCGCGGGTCTTATCAGTGGCAGGTAGCGGTAGACGTTGGACCCCACCCGGAACCGTTGCGCAATAGGGGCAAACACCCCACGTCAGGTCAATCGTCCGGTCGCAGTTAACACACCGGCGGCGCAATTCAACCAGGCAGTAGGGGCATACGACGAAGTCGGCCTCGATGCCGCGCTGGCAGTTGGGGCAAACATGCTCGTCTTCGATATCGCGGCGTAGGTATTCTTCTTCTAGCGCCCGCTCGTATTTATCCGACAGTGTTTGTTTCGGACGCATCAAAAGGTAAAGCGGCAAGCCGAACGGCAGTTGGAGCACTAGCACTAATGTAACCGATAGCACCTGAGCGATCACGTCCTGCGTGCGGGAACGAATATCGCGGTACGTCCAAATGGCGGCTGCGACGAGCAGCAGCACATAATACCCGCCCAGCACAATCCCAATTGGTTTGAGAAGATCCGTAATCGTTGAACTCAACAACCGTACTCCTTCAGCCTATAAGAACCAAACGCTACCGAGTGTGTCTCGGCATTCGGTCTCATAGTTGCGATAATACCACGCCTACAGGTCTCTCGCAACGCTACGCTGGAGCACGCGATTAGAGCCGCAACTGTGAGCCTTTAAGGACAAAGACGGTTGCACCCCCGACCTGAACTTCAATCGGCGTGACGGGATAGAACTCTCCCGATTCGGCGACAGGCGGCAACGGGGCTAGGAACTTGGTGCGGGTATGGCAATGTCGCCGTGTCAGGTTAACAATCTCATCCACCTGACGATCTTCCACGGCTAACAATAGCGTCGTGTTGCCTTCGCGTAAAAAGCCGCCCTGGCTACTAATGCGCGTCAAGCCAAAACGCTGTTCGGTCAATGCCCGTACAAGCGCCTGTTCATCCTGACGTTGGATGACAAGAATAATCAGCTTCATGAGCGACTCAGCGGGATGATAGCCAATACACGGCGCTGGATCTGTTGCCAGAGCGATGTCGCGATTGCATCCATTGACTCTCGACCGTCAAGCACCAACCAACGACTGGGCTCGGCAGCGGCCAGCGTTTGATAGCCGCCCCGCACCCGCTCATGAAACACCGCTTCACGTGCATCCAAACGGTTCCACTCCGGCGAGCCGCTAGTGGCAGCACGGGGCCCGAGTGGGGAAACGGTCGAGCGTTCGGCTACCGCTCGCTTGCGGTCTAGACCGATCTCCACCGGAATATCGATCAAAATGGTGATATCAGGCATTAATCCCCCGGTTGCGATGTTTGTGACGGCGCGCAACTCATCCAAATCTCGGCCCAAGCCAAAGCCTTGGTAGGCATATGTAGCGTCGGCGAACCGATCACAGATGACGATCCCCCCTAAATTAAGGTAAGGACGAATGCGTTCGGCTACAAGCTGGGCCCGTGCAGCCGAGAAAAGCAAGACTTCGGTGGTGCTATCCATCTCCCCATTACCGAGATCGAGCACAATCCGGCGAATATTTTCACTAATAGGTGTGCCGCCCGGCTCCCGCGTTAAAATCACGGGATAGCCAGCCCCTGCAATCCGCTCGTAAAGCCGGCGTGCCTGAGTAGACTTCCCGCTTCCTTCGGGTCCCTCGAATGTAATGAACAAACTCATCGGTAGATTTTCACACGTCGATTTGGCTCTTTGCCTCGACTTTCTGAAGTGAGATTGTAGCGCTCAGCAAGCTGATGTTGCAAGCGCCGAATATAAGAGCTTTGCGGCTGCAATTCTATGGCATCGGCAGCACCATTCACAACGCGCTCGATGGCTTGCTCGGTTTCTAATAAGGCCAGGGTCGTTGGATCGTTAATATCTTCCGTACTCGGCGTTAGATTGAACACGTTGCCGAGCATCTGCTCCATCTGCATCTGCGTATTTGAGCGTAGGACATAGACCGGTACTCCATCTTCTTCAGCCCGTTGTAAGCGCGCAGAGTTGGTACGATAATTATTTTTGAGCGTCATGACCATGTTGGCATCCTCGATATCGCGCACCAAGGTAGCCGGGATATGCAGCCGTTCGATCGCTTTTTCTAGCCGGTTGCGACTTACTCCAAACGGAAAGATTTTGCCCTGCTTTTGCGGCGTGGCCACCACAAACTGCTCAGGTCGCTCAACGACCGGTTGCACTTTGTCGGCCAACCTGACGCCCCCGGACGGGCGCTCCTCACGATTACCGGGGCGCGCATCACGGCCGTTACGACCATCCCGACTATCGCGTCCATTGCGGTCGCGGCTCATCGCTGGCGCACGTCGGTTACGAAGCAGCATCTCCGAGGCAGAGCGTAGCATGCCGGTGCCCTGCTCGGTCAGCACGCGCCCATCTCCATCTTTCCAACGATGTTCGGATTGCGGCTCGTCGCCCCGCAGCAGTGCGTCAACGGCGGCGGCAACATCCCGATATACAGTCATTTCATCGATATTGTTGATTTCGACCAGTACATCAAAAGTTGGTGGTGCTTTGCGCTCCAGCACCGTTTTTTGCGTCCCCCTGCGGCGTGCTTCTTCGTCACCAAGCGTGACCGCCTGAATGCCGCCAATCAAGTCCGACAGGGTCGGGTTGATAAGCAAATTTTCAAGCGAGTTGCCATGCGCCGTGCCGACCAACTGCACACCTCGTTCGGCGATAGTGCGGGCAGCCATAGCTTCGAGCTCGGTCCCAATCTCATCGATCACGATCACCTCTGGCATATGATTTTCGACTGCCTCGATCATGACCCCATGCTGCTCCGTTGGACGAACGACCTGCATGCGCCGTGCCCGCCCAATCGCGGGATGCGGAATATCGCCGTCGCCCGCAATCTCATTCGAGGTATCAACAATGACCACCCGCTTCCGCAGATTGTCGGCTACCACTCTGGCAATTTCACGTAGCAACGTTGTTTTGCCGACCCCTGGCTTGCCGAGCAGCAGCAAGCTTTGACCTTCTTCTACCAAGTCATTAATGATTTCAATCGTTCCAAAGACTGCTCGCCCAACCCGGCAGGTAACACCGATCACCACACCGGCCCGGTTACGCATCGCCGAGATACGATGCAAGGTACGTTGAATGCCCGCACGGTTGTCCTCGCCAAACTCACCGATCCGCGACACAACATAGTCGAGGTCTTCACGTGTAATCTCCATTGACGACAGCAGGATTTCTTCGGTACGAAAGCGGGCCTCCGGTAGGCGCCCTAAATCCATCACAATCTCGATGAGGTCGTCACGACGCGTATCAGTTTCAAGGGGCTGACGAATATGTGGCGGTAGTGCGTCCAGCAACAGTTCAATATTGCTGGTGACAACCTGTTCAGTAGTCAACGTAATGTTATCCTTCCAGTAGAGGGCAGGTTGGGCAGCGGGCCGGTCAGTTCTAGCGGCTCAGTTCGGCGGAATCTGGGCAGCAAGGAGGGCTGTTTAATGCGTAGTGCCAGATGCTTAACAAACAGCGTTTGCTCGCCCCGCAGGCTAAAGCCCGTGTCTTCCAAGGCCGCTTCAAGCTCGCTCTGATAAGAATGGATTAGCACAAAGACCGGCCGCGCCTCGGACAACTGTGAAAGCACATAACGCAGCAGGGCCGATGCCTCGTCCCGCAGATGAGGCGCAATCAGCAACCGTATGACGTGCCCCCGGACACCGGTTTGCACCTGGATGCAGACTGTTAGGCTTTGATCATCGCCCAGTACCCAGCCTCGTTCGCGATAATTAAGCTGGCGACGGTTGAGCTGCCAGGAAGCTGGTCGTCGGAGCTCGGCCTGCTGCACATGGCGCGGGGTTAGCGAACAATAGAGTTGATGAATAGCATGTGCATCACGACTCCGCTGGCGGCGTAGAGCGCGTAGCGTAGTTCCGGTCTCAACGGCAGGTTCGGCCAGTATCCATAAGCGCTGCTGGCCATAAGCCTGGAACGCTAGCTGGTGCAGAATCTCGGCTACGTCTTCGAAACGTGTGCCAACCGCAGCAAAGATCCGCTCAATACGGCCTTCACCGGCCCGTCGTAGCACATCTTCTACCAGCCGGAACCAGATATCACCTTCGCCTATAATTGACTGTCGCTGCTTCTTATAAGCTGTGAGATACAGCAGGTCGACCTCGGGCGTATGTGGTCGGCGACGTGCTTGGATAATGCCACGCAAGCCACCATCACGCAGTACCAGAGTCATAAAGTGCTGACCCAGCGGCCCCATGAGGCTGCGCAAGAAATGCGTATACACCCGATAGCTGGTAGCCAGCATGAAGGGTGTATAAAGAAAGACGCGGCGTTGCGGTTTACGCCGCAAAGCCCAAATATCGGCGACCATGGCTGGTCGAACCAAGCCAATTTCTCCTACATGTCAAGAAAATACCGGTGCAAACGGTCATCCCCAGACAGCTCAGGATGAAAGGCCGTCACCAACACCCGGCCTTGCCGTGCTGCGACGATCCTACCATCGCTTAACGTACCCATGACGCGTGCATCACCTCGCACCTTTTCGATCAACGGTGCCCGAATAAACACCGCTGGAAAAGGCTCGATACCGACCTCCGCTACAGGCACGTCCGCCTCAAAGCTATCGAGTTGCCGGCCAAAGGCATTGCGCCGTGCTGTAATATCCATCAGCCCAAGGGTCGGCTGGCCCGCCGGTCGCCCCTCTGTGATTTCCTTAGCCAACAGAATCATGCCGGCACACGTGCCCCAGATCGGCATCTCATGGTGCGCCCGCTCCCGAATCGGCTCAAGCAACCCATAAGCCACCATCAGTTTCCCAATGGTCGTTGACTCACCGCCTGGAATAATCAGACGGTCAATCTCTGCCAATTGTTGCGGCAAACGCACCTGCACCACATCCTGACCAAGCCGCCGCAACAGCTGTTCATGTTCCGCAAACGCGCCTTGTAGCGCTAATACGCCAACTATCATTCCGTAGTCCTAGCTTACCAGCCGCGCGCTGCCAGCAGCTCGCCTTCGGGAATGTCACTGATGTTGATGCCAACCATCGCTTCCCCGAGCCCCTGGCTAACTTCAGCAATGATCTTGGCGTCTTGGTAGTGGGTCGTCGCCTCAACGATGGCCTTGGCCCGTTGTGCGGGATTGCCAGATTTGAAAATGCCCGAGCCAACAAACACGCCCTCGACACCCAACTGCATCATTAAGGCGGCATCGGCTGGCGTTGCAAT
>JBBRHB010000363.1:0-5539 GCA_038223355.1 Chloroflexales bacterium | reverse complement strand
GATGACTTTTCGCTGTATTTGCATATGCCGACGATTACGGATCCGTCGCTGGCTCCGGCAGGCTGTGAAAACTTCTATGTGCTTTCCCCGGTGCCGCATCTTGGATCGGGCACGGATTGGCGACAGACGGCGAAGCCATATCGCGATGCAATTATGAAGTTCCTGGAAGAGCGCTATCTGCCCAATTTGAGCAAGCATCTGGTCACGGAGCATATGATTACGCCGCTGCATTTTCATCAGACCCTGAACTCCTACCTGGGAAGTGCCTTTTCGGTCGAACCGATCCTGACGCAGTCGGCATATTTTCGCCCGCATAACCAGTCCGAAGAGCTGCCGAATCTGTATTTTGTGGGAGCGGGCACACACCCGGGGGCGGGCCTGCCGGGCGTCCTATCTTCCGCACGAATCGCGGAGCGGCTGATCTGCGGCGATATCGCAGCCAGCGACCTTACGGCGGCCATGGTCGCGGAACAACAGTAAGGTATGGTCAATGCTGACGTGCGAGCAACGACAGGATTCGAGGCCGAGCAACTGGCATCAATCCTAGAGAAGACACATCCACAGACGGTCGCTGCGTTTCGCGAGATGGGGGCGCTGGCGAGCTTGAGTGCTGTTGCGAAGTTGGAGCGGCGTTGGCAAAACAACGAACGAGGCAGCACGACGGCCAAGCTGCATCAGGTGGTTAAAGCACTCCCGCCTGCGGAAGCACAGTATGATTTGATTTATGCCGGTGGCGGACTAGGCTTGCTGCATGCGGCAGTGATGGCGGGGCGCTATGGGTATCGGGTCCTGGTTTTTGATCGGGACGAAGTTGGCTGTGCGCACCGCGAATGGAATATTTCAGACGACGAGCTTGAGGCGCTAGTGCGGCTGGGGCTGTTTACGCGAAGCGAGCTTGAAGCAGTGATTATGCGGCGCTACCAAGATGGCGTTGTGCGATTCGATGCGACGGGAACCGGTGTCGCAGCGGCGGAGTTGCATCTACCGGAGGTGTTGAATGTAGGGCTCGATGCCGGTGGCTTGCTGCGAAAAACGCGCGCCGTACTCGAAGCAGCGGGCGGGACGGTACTAGATTTTCAGAGCTTCGTGCAAGTAGAGGCCGTAGCGACGGGGGGGGTCGCCATCGAAGTCGTTGATCAGGATGGAATACGGCATTGCTATGGTGGACGGCTGTTGATGGACGGCATGGGAGCGATCTCACCGCTCGCACAGTTGCGATACGAGGGGCAACCGTTTGCGGGTGTCTGTCCAACGGTCGGCACAATTGTCAGCGGGCTGGAAGTAGGCACCGAAGTGGGACAGCATAATCCCGAGGTGGGTGATATTCTGGTATCGGTGGCAGGAGCGCAGCATAGCCGTCAGTTGATCTGGGAAGGCTTTGCGGGGCGGGGCGACGAATTAACGGTGTATGTCTTCTATTATGATCTGTTGGATGAGCGCGCGCGAAGGAGGCTAATCTCGGCCCAGCGACATTCGTTGCTTGATTTGTTCGAGGATTATTTCAGCTTCCTACCGACGTATAAGCAGCCGGGTCCTGGATTCAAGCATCTTAAGCCGGTCTATGGCTTTATCCCGGCGCGCCACACGCAGCGACGGACAACCACCCTCCCATTGTTGGGTGTGCTGCCGGTCGGGGATGCCAACGCGCAGCAATCACCACTAACCTTTTGCGGCTTCGGATCGCATGTGCGCAATCTTGATCGCACGACGAGCTTACTCGATTGGGCGCTGTGCCACAATGTGTTACAACCCAAGGAGTTGCAATATATCAGCGCCTACCAGGCGAATGTGGCGCTCAACTGGGTGTTTAGCCGCTTCATGCAGCCCTGGGATGAAGCCCAGGACGTCAACCGCTTGCAAAATGTCTTCGCGCGGGTCTTGAACGATCTCGGCATGCCTATCGCTGTACGGTTCTTCAAAGACCAGATGCGTTGGGGTGATTATGGGCGGATCGTTAATCACACGCTTGCGGTCTATCCACCAATTATTCGCACCACGCTGCGGGTGCTTGGGCCACGGCAAACGGTGCAGTGGGTCGTAGATTATTTGCGATTTTCGGGGTCAGCACTGGGCGCTGCTACCGGTCGGGCTATAGGAAAGCGCAGGTGGTTCGGCCTAGCGGCAGTGCTGACCGGACGACGACCGACGCTGGCGTTACGCCTACGAGCCGCCTGGGCCGAATGGCAGGCAATGGGATGGGTTGCGGGGAAGGAATGATGCAACAACAGCTGGACCAATAGGCTTAGCTCCCGTAGGAACTGTACCGAAGAGCGGAGCGTATAACTTCAGACAGCCAAGTTGCAATGGTCCTGTTAACGATATCTGGCTACTCGAGCATCACCATATGGCCGGCGTCCGGGATTACGACGAGCTGCGAGCCAGCGATATGGTCATGCAGCCACTGGCTATACTTGGGCGGGGTCAAACGGTCCTGGTCGCCGACAAGGATTAAGGTGGGAGCCATAATCTCGCTAACGCGGGTCAGTGCGTCCCATGTATCGCAGGCGGCGTAGTCGTTATGAAGGACAGCCGGCGGGACGGTGCGTAGCTCGGCCAGAGCTTGAGCAATGATCGCGCTCGGGGCGGCGGGACGGTAGGAAAGCGCCGTAATCATGCGCGTAGTCTCAGCAAAGTCCTGCCAAATGCCATCAAGGATCGTGGGCGCAACGCGCAGCCGGGCACCGGTGCCGACGAGGATGAGACCAAGCACGCGTTCAGGAGCATTCAGGGCGAGCCATTGTGTAATGGCCCCGCCCATCGAATGGCCCATAAGCACCACTTGAGGCAGACGTAGCGCGTCCGTCCATTGCAGTACTTGCTCGGCGGCGGAGGCGATGGTGGGTGGCGGAGGGCCAGGACTACGACCATGGCCAGGGAGATCGAGCGCAAGTGTACGGGCGAACTCCTTGAGGCCACTTAGTTGATAGCCCCAGTGGCGAGCAGTGCCACCGGCCCCATGCACCATCACCACTGGGATACCAGTGCCACGCTGTAAATACCAGATCCGGCCAGCCGTGCTACCGCAAGGGGCATTGCTTAGCCTTGAAGATTGTGCATTGCGAGCAGTACACCTGAGCGAAGGTGAACGGTAGCCGAGGTGCCTTGTAGGACGTTCGAGACACCACGAGCCGGGCCGAGCCTGAGCGTCTCATTTTGTAAGGGATAATACAAGCCCTCGGTCACAATGCCGTCTACGACCGGTGTCATGGGTAGGAGCGAGACGATATCACCGGGCTGTCCCTTGATTGTCGCCCGGTCATGGACCACGAAGACTTCCCAGCCGGCATGAAGGAGGCGCACATCAAGTGGACGGAGGGCGGGGTGCAGCAAAAGCTGGAGATTGGCAAGATGCTGGTCGGGCCGCCCGCCGAGAGCACCCAGGACGATGATCGTGGTGGCACCGTGCTCGACGGCGCGGAGCAATGCCAGTTCCAGATCAGTTTCATCCTTGTGGATAGGATGGCGCTCAATGGCCACACCGTCTTGCTCGAGTTCGGCGAGAAAGTGGGGTTCTAACGAATCGAAATCACCGACAGCGAGATTGGGTAGTCGTTTGCCGCCGAGTAAATGACGTGCACCACCGTCGGCCGCAATAACCAACTCAGCGGCTGCAAGCTGCTCTTGATAGTCGGCGATTACGAGGCCGGGAGCATCGGCTATAACTAGAGCAAGCTTGATCATGCGGAGAATGTAGCATCAGCGGCGGCAAGCGTCAATCGAAAGATGAGGACTGAGGAGTGGGCACGCGCAGGTGAGAGGAGATGGGCAGGCGCGTGCCTGCCCAGCATGCAGAGGATGGAGAGCATACTAGTACATCAAGACGGAAATATCCTGATAGTTATGCCACGAGTGGCTTGCCCTGGTAGGTCCATTTGAACGGTTTAGCCATCGTACGATTGTAATAGGCGATGAAGGTCAGAATGGTCGCCGTGAGATCGGCGACCGAGCGAAAGGAGCCACGCTTGATCACTTTCCGCACCAGGATGCCCAGCCAGAGTTCCATCTGGTTCAACCACGAACAATGTTTCGGCGTGTAGTGGAAGACGATGCGATGACCGGTCTCCCGCAAAAAGGCCTGTCGGCTCTGTTGCGTGTGCAAGATGCCATGCTTCCCTTTTTCGCCCAGCTCCAGAACACCGTCCGACTCCTCCGCCACCCAGCGCACAAGGGCTTCCGATTGGTGGATATTCAGATTATCCAGCACAAAGTGCCACTGCTGGACCGTCGGGTCGCTTGCCACTACCCCTTGCACATGTGCCAGAAAATCGGCTTCCGTGCGGGTTGGTCCCAGCGTGGGTGCCACCACCTGTCCCGTCACCACATCCCGGCTCAGGATCCCAACACACGTTCCATGCCGACAGTACTCAAACTCGCGCCGTTCCACCTTGCCAGGGACCAACGGCAAGCCGGGGTGCAGGCGTTCCAACGCTTGGATGCCGGTCAACTCATCCGTGGTGACCACGCGCTGGCCCTGCTCCGAGAGCGTGGGCGCCGCCCGATAAAGTGCGCAGACATCGGCGACCTTGGCGTCAAACTGGTCGTCGTTGGAGGGCGTCAGCCAGTAGCGGATCCGATGCGGTTGGAGATCCCCCTTTTGAGCAGTCGTGCGACATGGCGTTCAGAAATGTGGTCGACAATCCCCCGCTTGCGAACTTCGTCGGCAAGCTCCCGTGCCGTCCAGTGGCTCATTGTCCGCTGCGAGTCAGCCGGCGGCTCACAGGCTACGGCGATCATGGTAGCAACCTGTTCCGCTGTCACGCGGGCGGGGCTACCGGGCCGCGGGGCGTCGAGCAGGCGGTCTCCTACAGGCAGGTCTTCCAATGAGGTCGCCTGGCAGGCAATCCAGCGCTCACGCCAGCGCCGCACCATGTCGAGACTCATAGTGAACTGGCGGGCAATGTGACAGTTATTGGCACCGTCAGCAGCAGTAAGGACAATCTGCGCACGCCGGACGACCTGCTGGGGGGTGGAATGACGGCGGACGAGGCGCAGAAGTTCCGCACGCTCGGTGTCGGTCAGGTGAATGGGGAGCGGCTTGGGACCACGCAGACGGAGAAGATCCTCCAGCTAGAAAGGGGAACGACCCATCATCATCGTTTCATTATACTATAGGTCTACTTCGGTCTTATTGTACTAGTTACTGCACCGGGAGGTACATCATGGGAACACCGACCAAGACGGAGCACGTTGAACGAGTGGAACAGCCTCAATCCTCTTCGGCAGGTCTGCAGACGCAGCAGCTGTCGCTACCCCACAGCGTGAACCTGCCAACTCTTTCGTGGCAACACAACCGTAACGGTCTAGCACTGATTGCCTTAGGTCTGCTGCTGCTAATGACACGTGTTGTCGTAGCAGGTCAAATTACCGCCGGCCTTATCCTGTTGACAATCAGCAGCTGCTTCATGTTCTTCGCTTTCTGGCAGCGCCTCTACCCGCTCCTGATACCCGCATGTATCTTATTGGGCCTCAGCATTGTTGTCCCGCTCGCCGCCCTGACCAGCGGCGTATCGGTCTTATGGGGGCTGGCGCTCGGTTTTCT
>JBBRHB010000362.1:0-5550 GCA_038223355.1 Chloroflexales bacterium | reverse complement strand
CCAACAAGAATGGCCCCGACAACACGGCGGACTGGTGGAACGACGCCAATAACCAGCAAAAGGGCGCAACAAAAGACAACAACTACATTACTCCATGGCTCCACGAAGAAGCTAAGAAATTGATCGGTTTGACTCAAGATGACGATCGCTGCAAGACTCATTTCAAGGGACAGAAAGGCTCGTGCCAGTCGGAATGAGAGCGCAAGGGTTGCAACATAAAGAACCAAATTTGGAATGAGAAATGGGTCATGAGGCACGAGTCGCAAAAACGGAATTGCCAAAGCCGGGTAACCAGGCCCGTAGAACCAAGGTTCTGACACTTCCCCATGAGCAAGCTTGGCGGCGATCTGCAAGTAATTTTGTTGATCGGCCACCGTGAACCAACCTTCATCTACCCCAATTCGCCCAAAAGGATTAAGCGGATGTGTCCAGTACGCATACAAAAAATTGATTGCCCCGTACATCGCCACAAGTAATAACGGCGGAAGCGAGAAACGGTTTGCATTTGTAGGCAAAGACGCGCTAGTTGCTTGAGTCATGTGCCTCCCTCCTCTGGGAAATATCGCGCGATGAATCGCCTTGCCCGCCTGAACGCTGCGAGGGTGAGCAAGTATAATTGCCTGATGAATAATTATAGACTTGAGATAGAAATAAGACCGGCCAAGGTTGAAGAACTTGATAAACTTCAAGCGGCATTTTCTCCCGGCAATTTGGCAATATGGCAGCAAAAACGCTATGAAGTGCAAGCAAAAGGAGAAGGAGTCTACTTGATAGCTTGGCATAATGACGTGCCGGTTGGCCATTTTCTTTTATCATGGAGTGGGCCTCATGACGAGCATGTAACTCGCTATGTTGATATAAGGCGAAGTGCATTCATGGAAGCCGGTTTAACGAAGGATGAATATCGAAGAAAAGGCGTAGCCACAACCATAATCAAAGAAGCTGAGAAATTGGCCCGAGAGCACGGCTGTAAGACTATTGGCTTAGAAGTGGGCAGTGCAGATAATCCGGCTGCAAAAAGATTATATAAAAAACTTGGATATAAAGACTGGATGCGGGGTGCGTTTGTCATCAGTTGGGAATACGTTGATAAAGATGGTATTAGAAGTACTCCGACCGAAACGGTTATCTACATGTATAAACCGCTTGGGCAAATCACGCCTGATATCTGACAATGGTAGAGGCGGACGGTATACTCCATATAGGCTTCATATGCTTCACCTGGCAGCCAACAGAGGTATCCCGGTAGAACATCCCGATGTATGACATGGCCGCTCGTCTCGTGGCGATGCGAGCGGTACGGATAGGCCGTGTTCTGGCTTATTCTCCGGCACTGATGCTACCTTCGAGTGCGCTGCAGACGTTTCTGCTCTTGACCTTCCAGTGGCTGGAACGTGTACAGTACGTGAGGTTAGAGAGGTGCTCTGTCATGCTGATTCAGGAGCTTGCCCTGCAGGCTGGGGTCGCGGCCAAAACCATCCGCTATTACGAAACCATCGGATTACTACCAGCGGCCGCCCGCGGCCCAAACAACTACCGAAGGTATAGTGCTCGGGATCTGGAGCGGCTCCGCTTAATTGCGGGCGCGCGTCGCATTGGCTTGCCGCTACTCGACGTTGCCGAGATCCGGCGTGCTCGTGATACTGGCCAAGCACCGTGTGGTCACGTCCTCGCGGCCCTCGCCCGCCATCTGAGCGACGTTGAGCATCGCATTGCGGATCTACTTAGCCTCCGAACTACCCTGGCAGAGCTACTTGCTCAGGGTACCGCTCTCCCGCAAGATGATGTGCTCGGCGAGCAATGCGTATGTGCCCTGCTAAAGGCCTTTCCTACCTCCCGCGACGCCGGCCATGAGTCGCTGGCGCACTCCCATGACTGAGATATTTGCTGGATCCCCACCTGCAAGCGCCCCTACGTGTCCCCAATGCAACCATCCTGGCCAACAGGTGGAAGGGCAAACCGTGAAAGCGCTGCTGGTGGTCAGCCTGCGCGCGGTAGCCGCCGGCCCTTATCTGTTTTGTCCCACACCCACCTGTTCCGTTGTCTACTTTGCGGTCGATCACTCTCACCACTTCACAACTGACCAACTCCGGGAACGCGTCTATCAAAAAGCGCCCACAGATCCAACGGTCTGGGCCTGTTATTGCTTTCGTCACACCGTCGGCGACATCCGCACTGCTACCGTCGCTGGTCGTCAGGCCATCATCATAAATATTACGGCTGGAATTCAGGCTGGACAATGTGCATGTGATCTTCGCAATCCGCAAGGTGCCTGTTGTCTTGGTAATGTGCGCAACCTTGCAAAACAGAAGCCAAACACATTCCTCTAGTGCTTACTCTCCTCCTGTCCCCCCGAATCTGCGCGTCTGGTCGAACATCGTCTCGGCCGCGGGCCGATCTCGCGGGTTTTTGGCCGATGTGACTCCACATTGTGCAATTGCGGTGCCGCCAAGGATTATTTTACTTAATGATCCGGAACCATATATCTGTTCTCGCACCGGAATCGAAAATCTTGGCCTTTTCGAGCGTAATATGTACGACGTCAATATGCTCAAATAAGCGCAATCCCCCACCGAGCAAGACAGGCATAATACCGACATGGAGTTCGTCACAAAGTCCAGCATTCATGCACTGTTGATTCGTGCTTGCGCCAATCAAGATGACGTTCTTGTATCGGCTGCTGCTTTGGCTTTTGCAATAGCGCTCTCAACACCATCCGTCACGAAGGTAACGGACAGCCTTTTGGTCTCTTTTGGCTTTTTCTCCGGAATATGATGAGTAAGAACAAATATTGGCACTTGAAATTCGTAGGTGTCGGCGAATGAATCCGGATCTCCCATATCATAGGAATGTCTGCCCATCACAACCGCGCCTGTCGTCCGTATTTCTTCTTGCAGCATCTCCGTTTGTCCCAGTTCGCCCAGGTCAGGATAAAGACGACTCACATTACCGTCAGGGTCGCTCACAAAACCGTCCAGCGATAATGTCATACCGCCAACTACTGTCGCCATCGGAATGCTCTCCTACTCATACGTCGCCGCCTTCACCGCCTCATAACTCACATCAAGCTCCGGCTCCAACAGCAAGATCGCCGCGATCCGCCGTGCCATCGCTGTAACCTCGCGTACCTCGTCCAGTGTCAACGACCGCCCAAGCACCCCTTTCTCGCGATAGCTCAGCCACTTCTTCATCACCTGATAGCCGCCGATGGTGTACTCCCACACCCCCCTTGGAATATTGCGCCAGTAGGCCCGCTCGTTGAGGTACACGTCATAGGTCACCATCCCTAGCCGCGCCTCAGCTCCCTCTGCTGCAAACGCCGCCTGCTCATCGCTACTATACGCCCGGCTTACTGCCTGGCCCTTTCCTGGCATCACAATGTTGCCGTTGCCGCCATGCCCCCACCCCGCCGTCACCTCCAGATCACCGGCAGTTGCATTGATCGATGCACCTCCCGCCCGCGCAACGCCGCCGATGCTCCGAAGCTCAGGCCGGATGTTGCCCGCCGTCACGCCGGGTGCAGCAGCCTCGGGGTCCAGCAGAGCGGCAATCTGTCGTCCAAGTGTGGCGGAGTGGAGGAGCGCCTCATTACTTGCCGGAAGTGGGATACGTGGCCAGTTCGACCGGAGGGCATCTGTATGCTCAGTGCGATACACTGATGAGTGAAGAGTACAAAGGCAGTGATAAAGCAACTCTTGTTCAGTTGCATCGACATCTGCTAAATATTGCTGGGCAGGCTCACCGAGGTTTGGAATCGATTGGCGGAAAAGTGATCCTTCTGACGGAGTAAGATATAAAGGTGTCCCTCTTGCCCCACTGTCCATGTAGTTAAGATCCGTTAGTTGCTTGACTGTTATGCCAGGTTCAATAGCCCCTTTACGTGTCCGTCCTGTTGTAAATAGAAATACATTCCCCTCGAACACATGCGGCTTATACTCGCTCCGCTTCTCATCAAGTAGTTTCGTCTCTGGTTCCCAATACAGCCAGCGGACATCAAAAGGTCGGTAGCAGTACCGGATAATATTCTGGGACAAAAAGCCACGCTTAAGAAGGTAATCGCGTGTCGCTTCGGCTTGAAAACGCGCTGTGCTATCCATGGCTCCCGGCACCAGCCGTCGCGTCTCTTCATGGCTAATCTGTGGATCGAAATACTGCTTCATTCGCTGGATCAAGCGCTCCCGGTCGATATCCACGACGACGTCGTCACGACTGGTCTTGACGCCGGGAAACGAGACTGGGAAAAGCGTAGGCAGCAACGGCCAAGTGAGGTAATCTGCCGCCACTACTGTCGGCATAAACGGCAAGCCAATACCAAGCGGCGGTATCGTCGTATGATAAAGAAGGTCGTTCGATTGCTCAAGCGATTCGATCAACTGTGCCCGCTTTGTTTTGCCCCACAACTGCCGGAACTGCACCTGCTCCGCGCCACTATGCCCTGCTCGCCGCACCATCGTAGCAATTGCCGTCCCCACCTGAATGCCCTCAGGATTGAACGGCGTCGAAAAGACGCTCGGATCCGGCAGACCCTCGGGCGTGACCTTGCCCGTCTTGTATTTATCCCCATTCAAGCAATCGATCCAGATCGAGTCAAACGCCTCCAAATACCGCTCGCGCATCCCCGTGAACGACAGCCCATCTAGCCACGAGTAGTTCGAGATAAAACAAACAATGCCCTGTCCGGTCTGCTCCGTAATCCTTCGCTCGGCCATCCGGAAGAAGCGCACATATAGATCGTTGAGCCCCTGCCCATGTGGCGCTGGTGCACGTTTCGTCACCCGGTACGCGTTCGACAACACCCGCTCTTCCTCCACTGCCAGCCCCGCGAAGCCGTTATACGGCGGATTGCCCAGAATCACCAGGATCGGTACGTCGCGCTTAACATGCTCGGCTGCATCACGCTCCTGCTGCAACTCTGGAAACATCAGCATCGTCTTCGGCTCGTTCGCCAGATCCCAGCCCGTCAGCGCATTCGTCAGAAAGATCGCCGCGCGCTCGTTTGTCTCGTCATCAAACGGTGCCCCGAGCCGGTGCAGCAGCAAGCCCATTTGCAAGTGCGCGACGACGAAGGGTGCGGGCAGTAGCTCGAAGCCGAAAACTCGTTCCCGTGCTGCCCGCTTGATCTCCGCCGCCACCAGCGCATCATCACCCTGTGCCCGCAACGTCCCCTCGATCCGCCGCAGTACTTCAACCAGATACGCGCCCGTTCCACAGCACGGATCAAGCACATACACCTTCGGGTCCGCCAGCCCATCCGCAATCCCTAGCTCCTCGCGCAATGCTGTATCCACACGGGCCACCATATACTGCACGATCTCCGGCGGCGTATACCAGACTCCCAGTTCTTTACGTAACTCCGGATCAAACGCTTCGAGGAACGGCTCATAGAAATACTGCACCGCCAGCCCTTGGTCGAACTTCTGGAAAAAGGCCGTTCGGTTTACTCGATTCAGCGCCGCCCCGGTCCAGCCGAGAACCTCCATCAGCCCCAACGGCCTGAGCTTCGTCGGCCCCGACACCTGCTCGAACAGCGCCTGAATGATCGGCACATGC
>JBBRHB010000361.1:0-5553 GCA_038223355.1 Chloroflexales bacterium | reverse complement strand
GAATGCCCGGCAATGATCGAGCATGTCGATGACATTGTTGATCTGCGACGCAGGCTGGCACTGGTCGAAGGCGAAGTGCCGTCGGGTGTGTCGAATGTGTTGCAGGGCATCGAGCGCAATGGTAATCCGTGGAAGCTACCCCAGCGTGAGCGTGCAGCCTGGGCAGAGGGACTTGAGGTGCCGACGCTGGCTGAGGTCGAAAGCGTGGATGTGCTGTATTGGGTCGGCTGTGCGCCCTCGTATGATGCGCGCTCACGTAAGACAGCACGGGCGCTGGTGGAACTGATGCGGGCTGCCGGTATCGACTTTGCGATCCTGGGAGAAGAAGAAACGTGTACCGGCGATCCAGCACGCCGGATGGGCGAAGAGTTTTTGTACCAGGAGCAGGCCAAGACCAACATCGAGACGATGGGGCAGTACAAGTTTAAGCGCGTCGTCACAACCTGCGCACATTGCTTCAATACCATCCGCAACGAATATCCGCAGTTCGGTGGCAACTACGAGGTCATTCACCATACCCAATTCCTGGCGGGGCTCGTGAAGGCGGGGAAGCTGACGCCGGTGGAGCGCGTTGAGGAGCGGGTAGTCTATCACGATCCGTGCTATGTCGGTCGCTATAACGACATCTATGATGATCCGCGCGATCTGCTCCGCTCGATCCCGGGTCTTGATTTGGCCGAGGCACCAGAGTGGAATCGCGAAAAGGCGATGTGTTGTGGAGGTGGCGGCGGGAACGTGTGGATGGAAGGGTGGGGTAAGAAGGGCATTAATGTGATTCGCCTGGAGCAGATCCAGAAGGCTGCGCCGACAACCCTGGCGATGGGCTGCCCATTCTGCATGGTGATGTTCAACGATGCCGCCACAAACACTGGCGTAGGCGATACCTTGGGCCGCAAAGACGTTGCAGAACTGCTGTTGCAGTCGGTCAACCCAGGTAAGGATGGAAACGCGCAAAAGATGTAGGGAGTTGTACGAGATGGCCAAATATGATCTCACCGGCAAAGTTGCCATCATTACGGGGGCCTCCCGTGGCATTGGTGCGGCGATGGCCCGGGCCTTCGCTGAGGCCGGAGCCAAGGTAGTCATCGCCAGCAGGGAGCTTGCAGCAGTCCAGGCCGTCGCCGACGATATTAATGCAGGGGCAGGCACGGCTCACGCAGTTGCGACCCACATGGGCGATTGGAACGCCGTGGCAGCCCTGGTTGAAGCAGCCATCAGTACCTACGGCGGAGTTGATATTGCGGTCAACAATGCCGCGACCAACCCGCACTTTGGACCGCTGCTGACGGCGGAGGAAAGCCATTGGGACAAGGTGCTGGACGTTAATGTCAAGGGCTATTTTCGCCTGGCCCAACTGGCTACGCCGCATATGATCGAGCGAGGCGGCGGTAGCATTATCAATATCGCCTCGATTGCCGGTATCAACCCAGGGACAGGGATGGGTGTGTATAGTGTGTCAAAAGCTGCCGTGCTGATGTTGACGCGAGCGTTGGCAACGGAACTGGCGCCTAGTGGCGTGCGGGTGAATGCAATCGCGCCCGGTGTTATCAAAACAAAATTTAGTACGGCGTTATGGACCAATGAACGGCTCGTCAAGTACATCGAGGCGCGGGCACGGCGGCTGGGCGAACCTGATGATGTTAGTGGCGCGGCACTGTTCTTGGCGTCCGATGCGGCGGCCTACATCTCGGGGAGCACGATTACCATTGATGGAGGAGCCGGGTTGATTTAACGGAGCCCACTCTGTAAATCTTTCATCCTGCGCCAGATAGAATGTTGCCTCGATCTGCGGGTAGAAGCTCGCAAGCTATGGACGGAGCATATCCAGTTGGAGACGCACCGCGTCTGTTCTTGGGTGGGTCGTGCCAAGGCGACGAGTAAATACAGCTAAGGCACGCACGAAACGGGACTGAGCCTCCACTGGATGACCCTGCTTACACAGCAGTTGCCCGCTGTGATACAGACTTTGGGCCGTATCGGGATGATCAGCTCCGAGCAATTCTTCGCGTAGCGTGAGCGCCTGATTGATATAGGTGGCAGCTTGTACAGTACATTCTTGAGCGAAGTAAAGAATGCCGAGGTTGTCGAGGATCCGAGCAGTTTGCCAATGAGAGCGGCCCAGAATGGACTGCGACGCCGCCAAGGCTTGGTCTAAAGCTGTTTGGGCATCCACATACTGGCCGAGATCGCATAACACACTCCCTACGCTATCTTGCATTAGCAAGGTTCCAAAGTTCTCCAATCCGAACGATTTACGGTTGATGCTAAGCGCTTGGACGAAATACGTGTGGGCTTCTACATGTCTCCCCTGCGCTTGCAAGATACGGCCAAAGTTGTAATAGCTTTCGGCGGTCTCGTGATGGTCATCGCCAAAGAGTGCGCAGCGCATGGTCACCGACTTTACATGAAAGCTCCATGCTGCCTCGAGATCCCCAAGCAGGTAGAGGATTTCGCCGACATTGTTATACGATTGAGCCGTGGAGATGTAGGGACCATCAAGCACCTGTTCACGGATAGCGAGAGCGAGTTTCAAATAACGCCCGGCCTGACGGTAGTATCCCTGGAGCAGTAACAAATAGCCAAGGTTGTTCACAATTCGCGCGGTTCCAGCATGGTACAGTCCCCATGCTTTCCTCGTGAGCCCGAGTGACTGATGGTAGTGATCTCGTGCGGGCGCAAACTGGCACATGGTCATCAGCACATAGCCGAGGTTGTTATGCTCGGTCGCAATATTGAGATGATCGGAGGGTAAATGTGCCTCCCAATGGAGCAACGCTTGGGTGAAGAAGGACTCAGCATCCCGAAATTGGCTTTGCATCTGATATACCAGCCCGAGGAGGTTATAGCAAGCTGCAATAGAGAGCGATTGTGGCTCCGGACGACGTTCATATAGTGAGAGTGCTCGCTCAAGGTATGGCTGAGCCTGTTGATAATTCCCAATTGCCCATAGATGATGACCGAGCTCTATGGCCAAGTCAGCCGCAGCAGAAGTGATGTACGTTAGGGACATGTCGGTAACGAAGCGGAGATGGGCTTGAATATGGAGGAGCGAGGTTACATTCTCAACCTCATTGTAACGTTTCGCCTCGCTCAAGAGAGTCTGCTCTACCACCCGACCTGCCAACGCATCATTAGATCGACTATGTACAAATACGATGACAAGACGATGCATCCGTACGCTTCCATCATCCGTGATTGTCACAAGTCCAAGCTCAACTAAGCATCGCAGTGCATCCTCAATCGTGATTGAGTCACCGCCATATTCATCACCGCTCGCAAAGGTGGCATGGATCAGGTGTCGCGAGATCGGTTCGCCCGGAGCGAAGCAAGCGATACGTGCCAATGCGGTAAGAGCAAGCGCATCAGTAGCCAGCCTTGGATCGAGGCGCTCATAGCTCAGAGCGAAGGTGCGGGCAATATACTGGATATGATTTGTAGGCGATGGGTCAAGGCTATGCAAGGATTGGTGATCGAGCGGGGGCGCACGGCGCAGTTCTGCGAGATAAGCGGTTGGCGTGACCACGTAGCGGTAGCGCTGTAGATAACTGCCAGCCAGATGGAGCGCCAGCGGGAGGTCACCGAGTTCAGCGGCAATGGCATCAAGAGTGGGATCGCTGGCAGGCAGATCGGGACGATGCTTGCGCAGCAATGCGATGCTGGCGGGGCGTGCAAAGACGTCCAAGGGAAGTGGCGTCACCCCGAGCGTCGCATCCCATTCCGCCCGACGGCTGGTGATGATGACGTGGCAGCCGCCACTAGTCGGGCACCACGCCCGTAGCAGCGCTTCGTCTTCGCAGTTGTCAAATATGAGTAGGCGTGGGAGAGGACTTTGCCAGGCGGCACGGACAAGCTCTGTCTGCTCGTTGAGGGAGAGCGAGACGAAGTCAGGGCGTAGATCAAGATAGCCTGCTCCACCGCAGGCGGCAACTTCTGTCGGCACCGTCGCAACATCGGCAAAGCTCAGCCAGAAGACACCGCCCGCAAAGAACTGTCCATAACGGTGTACAAACTCGACGGCCAACTGCGTTTTCCCAATGCCACCAAAGCCCGTAGCGGCTGCAATCTGCCCAATCGCGACCGCGGTGCGCTGGCTAAGCGCCGCAGCTAACACTAATAAATCGGCTTCGCGACCGACAAAGATGGAGTTACGGCTAAGGGGCATACGCGAGCCAGGCGGCAGTGGGCCAGCATCGGGAAGGATAGTGCTAGCCAGAGCAATTAGGCTCCGCTTAGCGAACGGGATCAACCACGGGACTAGCAAGTATTCATCCTTGCCAGCTGTGTGATGGTGTAACAAATCGCTGACTGTCTCACGCCTCGCTGCGCGCAAAAGCCGATCTACATCCTCCAAGTTAAGGGCCAGTACTGTGGCGACGCGTACGATATCTTGCCATCTATTCGGTTGCTTGGACTTCCCTTCAAGCCAGTTCTTGATCGTTTCCTTAGGAACTTTGGACAGATGTGCAAGATTATTCATGCTATATGGAGAACGCGCGATAAATTCAGCGAGTACGGTTTGCAAGTCTTCCGGCGGATACATGCTACCTCCATTGAAATTTGACTCGGTTTTGACACTTGGCAGAGCCTTTACCAAGTAGAGTCAGTCAGTTATTGTATATCGGTTGCAATGCCTTGCGTCATGCGGTGACGCTCGTGTCGGGATTGTTCCAACATAGGTCGCCCGTAAGCTTTTCAGAAATCCGTTCGGCAGGCCTCATTGGTTTTGGGAAGGTGTTCGTAATCACTGCTCATCTGCAGATTATGGTCAATCTACCTATAATACCATTTCGGCCAGCACATGCAGCATTATCAGGAATGCTACGAGTTAGGGTTAATGCTATAAATATGGCGCTAACTGGTATAACTACCAGAATTATTGTCTTGACAGCGGGATCTTTCATATGAAGCATATAACTGGAGTGTTGTAAGTACGGATAAGTTGCTTACAATAATCGAAAATCAAGGATATCTATGAAGCTACAAATACCATCACGCACGACGTGGATAATTTTAGCAGTCGGTATCGTCGTGACAATATGGATTGCTCTTTCTGCCTCAGTATTTTTTCTGTATGGAGTAGCTGCTCTCTTTGCTATCGCTTTACTTTGGCATACTGTTGTCAAGAAAGAGAAAATCGGAGTTGCTGATTTACTGGCTGCACTTAGTATTGTCGTTGTCATAATTATTGCTTTAGCCGGCAAAAATACGTCGGGTCCGGAAGAAACACTTATAGAATACCTTGCAGCAGTAGATCAAGGGGATAGCGGTACTATTGTGAATCTGCAAGCACGAGAGGCCAATAACCCCTTGTCGAACACCACTAACTCTGCACTGGGCAAACGAGCATGCCCCAGCCCAAAGGTTCAAGATGAGCAAGATGTGAAGAATACGGCACATATTCAGGTCTTGTGCGGTGGGCATTGGGTAGATAAATATACTTTGATTCGTGAAAACAATGAGTGGAAAGTACGGAACGTAAACTGGCCCGATCAATAATTTGGTGCCCTCGGCAAACTCGCGATTAGAGTTTCTCTCCATTAGGCAACGCTCAAA
>JBBRHB010000360.1:0-5572 GCA_038223355.1 Chloroflexales bacterium | reverse complement strand
CTTGTCCGTGGCCGCATACTTTTCGGTCAGCGAGTCGGAAAGATACGGATCGAGCAGCAGGTGCCGATCTTGCCACTGCAATAAAAATCCGCTTTGGCCCAGCCACCATAGATGAAATTGGTCGCGTGCTTGACGCGCCTGGGCCACGTCTGCTAAAAACGCGCGATCTTTGAGCAGCGGCTCAATCATACCGGGGCAATCCTTTCAGCCATGCGATGCTCGACCTGTGCGACCGGCGGGACACTAGCGTGTAATTTGGAAGAGGCGCGCCGGCGTGCCGATCAGTATATCATCGATCACCGCGGGATCGAGACCTTGCTCGCGCAGCCAGGGCACGAAGCGCCAGAGGATATAGGTAAGGCCAGGTCCACCCCAGCCGCCGTAGCTCGGCCAATAGGATTTGCGGGCGAAATCGCCGGCAAGCACGAGCTGTTTGCCCCACCCATCCTGGACCAGTTGGGCCAAAAACTCGACCCGCAGCCGGTCAGGGTGATACTTCTCCTTGCTGAGCTGATCATAGCCGAGTGTTACACCGGTGTGGAGCAGCGCCCGCTGGTAGGCGAGATCCATGTTGCGGTCTACGTGACCAATTAAGAGCCGTCCGGGATCGACGCCTTCGGAACGCAGGAGCGCAACCTGTTCTAGCCCCATCGTACCGGCCTCGGTATGGGTCGAGATCGGAACTCCGGTCGCCCGCTGGGCACGTGCCGCCGCGCGAAAGACCTTTTCCTCGGCCGGTGTAATCATATTAAGGCTCGAGGCTGCCTTGATTACGCCGGCCCGCACGCCGGTGTCGTCGATGCCCGCTTCGATGTCGCGAATCATCTCGTCGGCCAAGTCATTGATGCTGCGCTCAGCGACCCACGGGCGACAAAAGAGATCTTTGTGCCAGCCCGTCGCAGCGATGATATGCACACCACTGCGCTCAGCAAGGCGGCGTAGACCGGCGGGGGCGCGGCCATAGTCACGGGGCGACATCTCGACCAGCGTCCGTCCACCGGCAGCATAGAACAAGCCAAGCTCATCAACCGCCGCATCCTCGCTGTCCAGCGTGAGATCGGGATCGGGCACGGTAACCGGTGGTGTCGTTAAGAGATGCTCGTGCGGATAGGTGATGCCGAGTTCCGTCGGGGCGATCGGGCCGCGCACCGTGATGACAACGGTCATATGCCCGGCTCCTGTGACTGACCCGTTAACTCCTGCCTAACGATCCTGGTGCCCTCGACCATGGCCTTGAGCTTGGCACGGGCAGCCCAGCGGGCTGTCTGGCTAAAGCCGCAGTCGGGAACGACAGTGAGTTTCTCGGGAGCGATGTAATTCAAAGCAGCACGGACACGCTCGGCTACATCCTGTGCTGTTTCGATGTAGTAGTTTTTCACGTCGATCAGCCCGGCTGCCAGCTCCTTGTTGTTCGGGAACTCGCGCCACAAATCTAACTCGGCCAGCTCACGATTGGCAAATTCGAGCGCCAGCTGGTCAGCATGAACATCAAGGATGTGTGGGAACAGCGGGCGGTAGCTGCGCTTGGCCACCGGACGGCCGACGAAGTTGCCGAAGCACAGATGGAGCCCAATTTTAGCATCGACGCCGGCCACTGTGGCATTGAAGAGATCAACAAACTCACGCGGGGCGTCGGGGTGAACGGCGTAGGATGGTTCATCAATCTGAATGAAATTGGCCCCGGCTGCAACCAGTGCTTTGAGTTCGGCATTGACGAGGTGGGCCAGCGCATGTGCAACCGCCATACGGTCGGGGTAGACCGTACCCGGCTTGATACGGCCCGCTAAGGTATAGGCTCCGGCACAGGGCACCTTAATAGCGGCGCTGGTACGCGTGCGGAGATAGTTGTATTCCGCCACCAAACCTAACCCTGCTGGTGCGACGATAGTATCGACTGCCTCATAGCTTTCGCGCTGGTCATGGCCGGCGATGCCAACTTTACGGCGGGGTGGTAGCTCGCGCAAACCCTGGAAGTGGCCATAAAATTCGGCAGTAAAAAAGCCGATGCGGCGCATCTCGCCATCGGTGACAATGTCTACTCCGGCGTCCGCTTGATCGCGCAACGCCAGATCCACGGCGTCGTCCTGCGCCTCGCGCATATCATCTGGGCCGTATTCGCCGCGTTGCGCCGCTTCTAGGGCTGTATGAAGCCAAGCAGGCCAAGCATACGAGCCGATTACGCTGGTCGGTATGAGGGGCAGTCCCATTAAGTTCCTCCTTATTTTTCCGTCACCGTACCGTCCAGCCGCCATCGACCGGTAGCACCACGCCCGTTACGAATCTTGCATCGTCAGAAACGAGGTAGGCTGCCGTGGCAGCAACATCTTCGGGCAGGCCAAAGGCGCCTGTTAGCGGCTGAAGCTGGGCTAAGCGGCCAAGGATATGCGGGTCACTTTGTGCACGTGTGCTCATGGGGGTGGCAATCAGGCCGGGGGCGATCACGTTGACACGTAGGCCACGTGGGGCGTAAAACGCTGCCATAGCGCGCGACAAGCCGATAATGCCGGCTTTACTAGCCGCGTAGGCATGGGTCGCAAAATCTTCGTCACCGCCGACGAGGCCCAGCACCGAAGAGAGATTGACGATGGCGCCCCGTGTTTCTAACAGAGCCGGCACCGTGTATTTACAGACCAAGAACATGCTAGTCAAGTTGGCCTCTACCACATAGGCCCAGCCTTCCTCGGTACACTGGTCTACCGGCCCGTCGCCCCAACGCCGCCCACTAATGCCAACGCCATTGAACACGGCATCCAGCCGGCCCCAGGTGGTCAGCACCCGTTCGGTAGCCTGGCGCACATCGCCGGCAAGCGTAACGTCCGCGACGAACGGTAGGGCCGTACCACCACTAGCCGTGATCATCGCTACGGTCTCGGCTAGTGCCTCGGCGCTGCTATCAACGGCCGCGACGCGGGCACCTTCGGTGGCGAAGCGTTGGGCCGTGGCCCGTCCGATGCCACTTCCCGCGCCGGTTACGATGGCAACTTTGTCTCGTAAGCGCATCATTGTGCCTTGATCGTTACTCATTAGGTGTCACGCACCCATAGACCTGCGCCACGCGGCTACGATAGTCATTATAGGTGCGCTCGAACAGTTCGGCCGAAGCGGCACTGCCGATCAGCGCGCCACTGGTAAGCACGAGTGGCGGCTGGCCGCGACGTGTTAGCTCGGCGGCGACCAGGCTTTTGAGCATGTTCACCACCACAGCATAGCCGACGGTCGATCCCGGCCCGACCGGGTAGGCCAAGCCGGGAACGTGGACCAGCGCATCACCTACGGGCGAACAGTTATCGATGGTCACATCGGCGACGTCGGGCAAGCGTTGCCCCGAGCTATGACGCGGCGTCGAACGAGCACAATGTTCCGCCGAGACCATCGCGATGACCGGCATCCCGCGTTGCCGGGCACCGAGTGCCACATCGATCACGACCTCGTTGACGCCACCGTTCGAGAAAACGATGAAGCTGTCGTGCGGTCCGAAGACGAAGTTACGCAGAATGACCTCACCGAAACCTTCGACCCGTTCCAAAAACATCGCCTGGCGCTGTCCATTCGCACCGACGACCTGAGTATGATTGGTCAATGAGAGTTCGACAATCGGATGGAAGCCGGGAAAACTGCCGTGGCGCGGAAACATTTCCTCGACCGGGATGCGCGAGTGGCCGGTGCCAAAGAGGTGTACTAAGCCACCTTCGGCAATCGATGTGGTGCAGATCTCGGCCGCTGCACTGATCGCCGGGAGTTGCGTCGCGCGGATACGCTCTAGCAACTGTTCCGTCGCGTCAAGATATTGGACGGCCGGGCCAAAATCAATCATTGCGTCTCCTATGGGACCAGTGGCACTGTGCGCTTTAGTTGGGCGCTTAAGATAGCACTATCCACAATTTGTTGGCCGATGCGGCAGATCGCGGGGTCGAGCGGACCGCGAATTGGCTCGCCGCTCTGGATGCAGTGCAACATATACTGCACCGGGTTCTGATGCGGCGGCTGCAACGTATCGACCGGGATCACTTGGCCGGCGGGGTGGTCTGCGGTCTGTACGCGGATGGTTGGCTCGTAGTCGTATGAGCTGATCGTGCCGGCGCTGCCGACGATTACAAAGCCGCACTTGGGCTGGGGCTGCATGGTCCAAGGGTCAGTAAAGGCGCCCCAGCGCGTTTCGAACTTCGATAGGCCGCGCGCGTAACGGGCGATAGTGATGCTATGCTCATCGACCTCCAAGCCGGGCGGCTCATCAATGATCGCCGTCACTTCCAGCGGGGCCTGCCCACCATGGAACCATGTGCCAAGCGTCGTGCCATAGCCCAGGTAGTCGAGCAGCGAGCCGCCACCTTTGTCGCGCTGGTAGAACCAACTCGCGCCTTTTTCCTCAGCGGTGGGGCTCGTCTCGATCTTATCGGCGGTGTGGCGCACGGGGCCTCGGTTGCCATCGTAGTAGTGCACCTCGAGCACCTCACCGATCAGGCCCGCGTCGATCAAACGCTGCGACGTGACATGCGGCGGGTACCAGGCGAGTGGCCAGTTGATGGCCATGCGCTTGCCGGTCGCCGCGACGGCCTTAATCATGCGATCGGCCTCGGGGAGCGAGGCGGCGAAGGGCTTTTCAACCAGCAAATGCGTGCCATAGGGGGCAACGCGCTCGACCCACAGGGCATGCTCGGCCGTGGCCGGACACAACATGACCAAGTCGGGCATGGTCTGCTCTAAGCATTGCCGATAGTCGGTAAAGAGGTGATCGGCCGGAATGCCGAATTTGTGGGCAGCCGCCTCCATCTGCTGTGGATCTTCGTCCGATAGGCCGACAATCTCGACGTCGGGATGCTCGAAAGCCATACGCAGGTTATCACCCATATGCTGGTGGGCGAAGTTAATGCCGGCGATCTTAAACTTGCTCATAGGGACCCTCCATGTAACATTAGTGTGGTAAGCGTCGGACCTCGCCCGGTACCTTCGCCATGCCCTCATGTGCACTGGCGATAGCTGCAAAGGCGAGTGCTAGGCTCCGTAGATTTTCCTTAGGAGCGGTGATGGGCTCGCGGCCTTCCTCGATCGAGCAAAGCAACTCGGCCATTGTGCCGTGAAAGCCGTCGCGGAACCAGGTGCCTTGCAAGGCGGGATTACTGGAACCGTCGGCGGTTGAGAGCGTGACGGCCTGCTCAGATAAGCTGGGCCCGACACTCAGGGCGCTCCCGCGGGTACCGGCGAGGTAAGTACGATCCTGCTGGCCATGCACTACGGTGGCATCGAAGTGCATCGTTGCTTGGGCATCAGGATAATCGATCATCACATGCGCCAGCATGGGGGGACGACCACGCTGCGCAGCGGCTCGGCTTACGGACGCCGAAACACGTTGTGGCTGTGCTGAACCAAAAAACGCGGTGACGATATCAAACCAGTGGATCGCGAAGTCATATAAGATGAGATCATGAATGTCGTTGAAGGGCGTATCCGCCGTCCAGGAATGGTCCCAGTGGACCGCAAAATCGGCGCTGGTAAGGTCGCCGAGCAAGCCATGGCCAACCGCTGCACGGAGATAGGCCCAATGGGGCGCCCAACGACCATTTTGGTTGATCGC
>JBBRHB010000359.1:0-5573 GCA_038223355.1 Chloroflexales bacterium | reverse complement strand
GCTATCTTGCGTCGTATCCCTTGCTTATCAGTGGCGTCTTTTTGCTCTTCGGCAGTATGCGTCGTGTCGGTCGTATGCGTCTGCTGGTTGATAGCGCACTGACCGTCAGCAGCGTCGCCGTCCTCAGTTGGTACTTTGTGGTCGCGCAGCTCTGGCGTACGCCCGAGGTCGCGCTGCTCGGCAAGCTTGTCAGCGTGGCCTACCCCTTGGGCGATATCGTGGCGCTCTTCGGCGCGTTTGTGCTGCTCCAGGGCCGCAGCAATCGTGCGCTACGGCGCTCGTTCCTCTGTCTGGCCGGCGGCCTGGTGCTGCTGGCCTTCGCCGACACCTTATTTACCTGGTACAACCTGAAGGGGATCTATGAGACCGGCAGTTGGTTTGATTGGGGCTGGTCGTTTGGCTGGCTGTTGATCGGTTTTGCGGCGTTGCTGCCGGTGTGGTGGCCGGTGGCAGGCGTCGAGCAGTTGCCGGAGCATGGTTTTCACACGCCGCGCTTGCTGTCGGTCATCGGCCCATATCTGGCGGTGGCGGTAGCGTTTGGCCTGGTGGTGTGGAATGATCTGCAGGATGGCACGATCCAGGTGGGCGTGATGGTGGCCGGGATGGCGCTGGTACTGTTGGTCTTTCTGCGGCAGGTGCTGACGTTGCTCGAAAACCGGAACCTGACGGCACAGTTGCAGCTCTTTAGCGCCGGCCTTGAAAAGCAGGTCGCGCGCCGCACCGATCAGTTATCCGGACTCTTACATCTCACCAAAGCGGTCAACAGTACGCTGCTGTTCGACCAGGTCCTTGCCGCCGCATCAGACAGCATACTACAGGCGCTCCAAGCCGATGCTGTTGTGATTCAGCTCCTAGATGAGCCCACAACGTTAGCCGCTTTGACAGGAAGAATCATGGTGCACAAAGGGCTCGCCGATCATCCTGATATCACGAGCTTTATCGAACTGTTACCCGTCACCGACGGTTCCCAGCTGCTTGCCGTGCCGTACCGACTAGGCGGCCGGCCGGCGCAAGCGCCCTATCTCCGCACGTCGTTGCGCTGGCAACAACGCACGGTCGGCATGATCGGGGTCTTGCGCTGGAACGAAGCGTTTACCCTATCAGATGTCGAAATGCTCGATAGTATTGGCCTGGAGGTCGGTACCGCGCTTGAGAATGCGCGGGTCTACACAGCAGCCCTTAAAGCAGCCGACTGTGACTCTGTAACGGGCCTATATAACCACCGTGCTATTCATCAACGGCTGGAACAAGAGCTGGTCCGGGCGAAGGCGCAGCAGCTGCCCCTGACCGTGATCATGATGGACCTTGATAACTTCAAGCGCTTTAACGATACGTATGGACATCCGGTCGGCGATCAAGTGCTGAAGGACGTCGCACAGGTTTTGCAGACCGAGTGCCGGAGCAGCGATATCCTGGCCCGCTATGGTGGCGATGAATTCCTTGCGGTGCTGCCGGCGACTGACAACGCGACCGCGCTCCGCGTTGCTCACCGGCTATGGAACGGCATGAGCCGGGCGGGTTTCCGACGGGTGGACGAGCAACGAATTGTGCCGGTTGCGTTAAGCTTTGGTCTCGCGACGTTTCCGGATGATAGTGAGAATCGAGACGAGCTGATCGCCATCGCCGACGCCAACCTGTATGCCGCCAAGCAGTCAGATGAAGGCATACGTGACTCGACACCAAACGAGCGCAGCAATCGCGGCTTACGCGCCGAAGGCACATTCGAGGCGCTGGATGCGTTGGTTACGGCGGTCGACAATAAGGACCGTTATACCCGCCGCCATTCGGAGGATGTTACTGAGTATGCCTTGTGGCTGGCCGAGGAAATGGCGCTCGCGCCGGAAACGTTGAGGATTATTCGCATCGGCTGCCTCCTACACGATGTTGGCAAAATCGGTGTGCCGGATGACGTGCTGCGCAAACCCGGGCGGCTGACCGACGAAGAGTACGAGGTTATGAAACGTCATCCACGGCTCGGCGCGTTGATCGTCGGCGCGCTACCGGGGATGGAGAGTATTCTCGATATTGTGCGCTCCCATCATGAGCGTTGGGACGGCAAGGGCTATCCCGATGGTCTACGCGGAGAAGAGATTCCGCTGCTGGCGCGCGTGGCCGCCGTCGCGGATGCATTCAGCGCCATGACGACCGATCGGCTGTATCGCAAGGGCTATGATTGGCCGGAGGCGCTGGATGAAATTTGGCGCAACAGTGGCACACAATTCGATCCAGAGGCAGCTGCCTCTTTCGTTCGTGTGGCGCGCCAATATATGGTGCGAGGGGCGGGAACGGCCTTGGACGCCTCAGCGCGCAGCGGTCAAGACCATGACCTTCTAGGTGAAGCAATCAGAGCGCGATCACATACGCATCTTGTCGACCGCTCTCTACTTCAAACAACGGCGTCCCCGCCGGAAAGCGTACTCTACTCATGACTTCAGCCTATACAGAACTCGCAACTATGCTCGCCGCTCAAAATATCGTTACGGTCGTCTGCGGGAACACGTGCGCCTACCTGGGTGATGAGCGTAATCTGCGCGAATTCTTGGTCGCCGATGAATTAGCCCGGACGTTGCGTCATGCCGGACACACGGTCCTTTTTTACTTGATCGACGATACGATGGATCCGCTTAACTTTCGGCAATTGCGAGTCGCGCTCAACAAGGATGCCGTGCTCATAGAGAAATACAAGGATTGGTGCGGCAAGCCGATCGGCTACCTCCCCGACCCGTGGGGCTGCTGCGAGTCGTATGCGGCGCATTTTGAGGAGGCGTTGCTGACCCGCCTGCACCGGCTCGACTGCCACCCGACCCTGGTGCGCTCGGCCAAGCTCTATGAGCGCGGCGTCTATAAACCGTATGTCGAGGAAGTGTTGCGGCGCTATGATGAGATCGTCCTGTTTCTGCACGAGCGCTTCAGTACCTACACGCCGGAGAAACTGTTCTGGGTCCTATGCCCGGCATGCTGCTACATCGACCAGACCCACATCACGGAGGTAGGTGGCGGCCAGGTCACATTTTGCTGTGATCGCTGCGAGGCGACGATGAGTCGCAGCTTTGGTGATCTGCAGGGCAAACTCAACTGGAAGCTAGATTGCGCCGTCCGCTGGGCGATCTTCGGCGTTGACGCTGAAGTGTTCAGCAAGGCGTATCTTGGATCCGATACAACGACCTTCGCAATTGCCCAAGCGATCGGCCAGGAGTTTTTTGGTACCAGGCCGGTGATGCCTGTTCATTATGGCCAAATCAATTTGGGTCCGCAGTTGGGGCTCCAGATCCTGGAAGCCTTACCGGTGCCGATGCTCCGCAGTATGCTGGTATCGAGTCCGGCCACCGACCTGATGATCACGCGCGACCACATTGTGACGATTGCCTCACGTTTTGAGGTGATGCCCGGTCTCACCTATCTCGACTTCGTTAAGCAAGTTTTGCCGATTTGGCTGCTGTCACCGACGAATCTCAGTACGGACCAGCGCGAGCTCGTGGCCCACGGGAGTGCCTTCAAGTCGCTGTTGCTGCACGAACCACCACAGGTGCGCTTCCCACAACAGGAAAGTATCGAGGGCGAGGAGCCTGAGGTCATCGCGGCCTTACAAACGCTCCTCAATGAGATCATCAGTCTGCGGAAGCCCGACCCGACATGGGAGGAATACTATCCCGCCGCAATGGCAGTAATCGGCGGGCTGGGCGGGCAAAAGGGTGTAGTGCTGCGCAGGCTGCGTCGCATTACGGGCCAACAGAAGGGCTTGCCTGCGGCACGCGTGCTGTTTCTGCTGCCCCTCGATTATCTTCGCACGCTGGAGTATATGCTGCGGCTGTATCTCAGCACGCTCACGCCGGTTTTGGACTAGAAGCTTCGTCAACACAAAGGACCTTAATCATGGGCATTGGGTTCGGCATACTGGCAGCCGTTTTGTGGGGAGCCGGCGACCTGCTGATAACACAGGTTACCCGCCGTTTTGGTACCGACCGGGCAATGGTCTATATCCAGTCGCTGAGTCTGGCAGGGTGGGCTGCACTATTGCTCATCAGCCCGCACAGCCCCGGTAGCGCAGTAAGCATCTGGTTGGTCGCGCTGGGTGCAGGCATTTGCCACGTGCTGGGCCTAAAGCTGACCTATCGCGCATTTGAGATCGGAACCTTGTCGCTGGTCTCGCCGATTGCCTCGGGCTTTGCCATCGTCACCGGCATCCTGGCGTTGGCCACGGGCAGCGAGAAGCCGCCGATCCTGGCAATCAGTGGGGCAGTACTGCTGGTCGCCGGTATCGTGCTGGCGACTTACACGCCACATGGGCAGCGTCGGCCGAGCTTGGCCGGAGTACCCGAAGCCATTGGTAGTTCGCTCGCCTTCGGTGCGATGTTTTGGATGATGGACGTTTTTGTTACGCCAAGCCTGGGCTTCATCTGGCCGCTCCTGTTGCTCAAGACCATGGCCACCGGCAGTTCGCTGCTGAGTCTCATCACAAGTCGAGCGACGACCCCTGCCACAGCAGCCGTGCCGGACGGTGCAGCTATGGCGGTGCAGCAGGCGGTTCGGCCAAGTGTGCTGGGACTGTTTGTGCTCGGCGCTGCCGCGACCGATACGCTGGCCTGGATTGCGTGGATGGCCGGGACGCGCACCGAATATGCGACGGTGGTGACGGCCCTGGCCTCCTTATTTAGCGTCGTAACCATCTTGCTGGCGTGGGCCTTCCTGCATGATCGCTTGACGCGGAGCCAGTGGCAAGGGGTTGCCGTGATCCTACTTGGTATTCTGCTGGTTAGCGTGTGAAGCCCTAGGCAGGCGCGCAACGCCGATTAGCCGGCGAAGAGCGGTTCTTCCAGCCCCTTAACCGTTGTCGAAAGCCGGAACAGGTCCCCGGCCAGCGGCTGTGCTTCCCGCTCCGCCGGGCTTAACGGGGTCCAAGCCGACGTGATGAACAAATCTGTGAGGTCAGGCCCACCAAACGTGCAACTGGTAGGGTATTGAACCGGGAGTTGCACCACGCGGTCTACCGTACCATCAGGTGCATACCGCGTCATCTTATAGCCGCCCCAACGCACACTCCAGATGAAGCCTTCACTATCAACCGTCAGGCCGTCCGGAACGCCTAGTTCATCAGGAGTTGCGATCACCGGCCGCCGTTTGGAAATCCGGCCGGTCGCCACATCGAAGTCGTAGCCATAGATCACTTTACGCGGCGAGTCAGTGTAATACATTGTGCTATTGTTGGGACTCCAGCCGATGCCGTTGGAGACGCCAATCTCCGTTTCCATAGTATGGACAGACAGATCAGCATCCAGCCGGTACAGCGCACTTGTGAATCCCGCATCCATCGTTCCGGCCCAAAACCTCCCCTGCCGGTCCACGGCACCATCGTTGAAGCGTGCACTCGGCTTGTGCACCTCTGAATCAACGATGAACTGCAGCACCTGCGACTGTGAGTTCCAGAAGGCAAAGCCGTCACGCGTCGCCATGACCAGGCCACCGCCACGTCGGAACGCGAGGGCACTAACCGGTAGGCCGACCTCAAATAGCTCATGCTTTCCGCTTGCCGGCGTGAAGTGCTGGAAACGATGCGCCTCGACATCAACCCAGTA
>JBBRHB010000358.1:0-5614 GCA_038223355.1 Chloroflexales bacterium | reverse complement strand
TGCTCCAGAACTACAGCCAACGCTGAACCGTGGTTGACAAAGGGGGGGAATACACGTACTATTCCCCCGTTGTGGCCCCATCGTCTAGCGGCCTAGGACGACACCCTTTCAAGGTGTAGATCGCGGGTTCGAATCCCGCTGGGGTCACCAATTCGACGGCGTCATCTTCGAGATGATGCCGTTTTGTTATCTCTGACATTAACACTCTGCTAACACTCCGCTAACGCCGCGTTGACACCAAAGTTGATATAGTTACTATCAGCTTGATAAGGAAGGTGACAACCTATGGCCTTTAATACGAATCGTTTTACAGAAAAAACTCAAGAAGCGCTGCTTAATGCGCAGACCCTCGCTGAGCAGAACGGCAACAGCCAGGTTGAGCCCGAGCATATGCTGCTGGCCTTGCTTGATCAGGGCGACGGCGTCGTGCCGCAGGTCTTGAGTAAGTTAAATATAGCGGTCGGCGCGCTGCGCCAGCAGGTGAACGCTGAAATCAACAAGTTGCCGAAGGTTAGCGGCAGTACTGTACAGCTTAGCCTCGGTTCGCGCCTGCGCAACGTATTGGTCCGTGCACATGACGAGCTCGGACAATTCGGTGACGAATACGTCTCGACCGAGCATATCTTGCTGGCGCTCTTGCAGACAGGCGGTGGTGCGGCTCAGCGGCTCTTGACGAATACCGGCTTGACGCGTGATACCTTGCTCCAGGCGCTGCGCGAGGTGCGTGGTTCACAGCGGGTGACGAGCCAGAACCCGGAGGGTACCTATGCTGCGCTAGAGCAGTATGGTCGTGACCTGACCGAGTTGGCGCGGCGTGGCAAGCTTGACCCCGTGATTGGTCGTGACGAAGAGATTCGGCGCGTGATTCAGATTCTTTCCCGCCGCACTAAAAACAATCCGGTACTGATTGGTGAGCCGGGTGTCGGCAAGACCGCCATCGTGGAAGGGCTGGCTCAGCGCATCATGCGTGGCGACGTACCCGAAGCATTGAAAGACCGCCGCGTGGTCAGCTTGGACATGGGGGCCTTGGTCGCGGGAGCCAAATACCGTGGCGAGTTCGAGGAGCGCCTCAAAGCGGTGCTTAAGGAAGTCCAGGAGCACGAAGATGTGGTTCTGTTTATCGATGAACTACATACCGTCGTCGGGGCCGGGGCTGCGGAAGGCGCAATGGACGCCGGTAATATGCTCAAGCCGATGCTAGCGCGTGGTGAACTCCGTATGGTCGGCGCGACGACGCTTGACGAATACCGCAAGCATATCGAAAAAGATGCGGCCCTGGAGCGACGCTTCCAGCCGGTCGTTGTTGATCAGCCCAACGTTGAAAATACCATTTCGATCCTGCGTGGCCTGAAAGAGCGCTATGAGACACATCATGGCGTGCGCATTACGGACGCCGCCATCGTGGCTGCCGCCGTGCTGAGCGACCGCTATATTAGTGACCGCTTCCTGCCAGACAAAGCGATCGACCTGATCGATGAAGGTGCGGCGCGGTTGCGGATGGAGATTACCAGCGACCCACAGGAGCTGGACGACCTGAAGCGGCGCATGATGCAGCTTGAGATCGAGCGCGAAGCACTGCGCAAGGAAAAGGATGCAGCCAGCAAAGAGCGCCTCGAAAAGATCGAGCAGACGCTGGCTAATCTTCGTGAGCAGCGTGGTGGCCTGGAAGCACAGCTCCAGCACGAGCGCGAGGTGTTACAGCGGATTCAACAGATCAAAGAGCAGATTGACCAGACCAAAGTCGACATTGATGCGGCCCAGCGCGCCTACGACTATAACAAGGCCGCTGAATTACAATATGGCCAGATGTCACGGCTGGAAACACAGCTTGGCGAGGCCGAGGCACAGCTCAACGATGGTGGCAACTCCTTGCTTAAGCAGGAGGTTGACGCTCAGGATATTGCGGCGATTGTATCGCGTTGGACCGGTGTGCCCGTCACCAAAATGCTGGAAGGCGAGGTCGAAAAGCTGGTCAAGATGGAAGAACGGCTGCACCTGCGCGTGATTGGGCAGTCTGAGGCCGTCCGCGCCGTTTCGGACGCCGTCCGTCGTTCACGAGCAGGCTTGCAGGACCCGCAACGTCCCCTTGGCTCGTTCCTATTCCTTGGTCCGACCGGCGTCGGCAAGACCGAGCTGGCACGTGCCTTGGCCGAGTTCTTGTTCGATGAGGAATCGGCAATGATTCGGATCGATATGTCCGAGTATATGGAGAAGCACACCGTAGCGCGGCTGGTTGGCGCACCGCCCGGCTATATTGGCTACGAAGAGGGTGGGCAACTCACCGAGGCGGTGCGACGGCGACCGTATTCAGTGGTGCTCTTCGATGAGATCGAGAAAGCCCATCCCGACGTCTTCAACGTACTGCTGCAGATTCTCGATGATGGGCGATTGACCGATGGTCAGGGGCGTGTAGTCAACTTCAAGAATACCGTCATCATTATGACCTCCAACATCGGAAGTCCGATCATCCAGGAGATGACTCAACGGGGTGCCGGCGAGGAGGCGATCCGTGTGCGGATCATGGACGAGCTACGCCAGAACCTACGCCCGGAATTTTTGAACCGGATCGATGAGACGATCGTCTTCAAGCCGTTGAGCCGTGACCAGATCGGCCAAGTGGTTGAGATACAGCTCGGGCGCCTACGCAAGCTGCTAGCGGATCGCAAGATTGCCCTGGAGCTAACCCCTGCAGCACGTATCCGTCTGGCGGACGAAGGCTATGACCCGGTCTATGGGGCGCGGCCACTCAAGCGAGCGATCCAGCAGCGTCTTCAGAACCCACTGGCACTCAAGCTGTTGCAAGGCGAGTTCCGTGATGGCGACACGATTATGGTCGATGTCGAGCCGCAAGGCGCCTTCACATTCAGCGCGCACAAGCCGATTGAGGTCATCGCGTAACCACGTCCTCAGATGATATACAGGGCGAGGGTAACGCTTCGCCCTGTTTGTTTGCTCCTATGTATCTCTGCTTATCGAACCTGTTCCCCCGGCAGGGGCTTCATGACCGGTGGAGGCAGCAACTCTTGTAAATCCGCAACTTGCTTCTCCAAGTCCGCGATCTGCTGACGTGTGCGCCGTGCTTCCAAGCCCCTTTGAATACGACCTGGGACACCCAGCAGGCCAACCACAGCCATGCCCACTAGCGCCGACACGAAAATAGTGACAAACAATGGCACGACATCCGTGTGTAATGTCAAAAACTGTACTCCTGTCGGAGCGGTGTTTTGCAAGCCAAAGATCACCAGCACAATCAGCAGAATAATCACGAGCGCCGACGTAACATATTTCATGGCAGTCCCTGTCCGCTATGGATAGTTGTATCCAACAAAGTCTCTCCACTAACCGTGCCACGTTTTGGCAGCGCCGTTCCCGACGGTAGTTGGTCCGCTTCGTCGACCTGGTCTTCCTCAACCGCCGCTACCACACTGGGGGCCAGGATCGGATCGTCGGAGAACTGGTCAATGGCTAGCCGGCGCGCTTCCACGGCAACATAGGCATAACCAGCCAGCCCCAATGCGATTATGCCGACCACAATCCCACCCGATTGTGATAGCCACATATTGCCCTGCGCAGGGTGACGTACCACATGATTAACGATGCTGCCGCTCACGGCTGCTCCCGCCAGGAGCAGCATACAGCCCCACAAGGCGAGGGCCTGTCTGATGAGCTGTCGTGGCCGCAATTGCACCGTCGGCATCAAGCGTTCAAAAAACAGGGCGGCTACCAGCAAAGACACAACGAGTACCGCCAAGTAGTCCAATGTATAGGCGATGGCCACACTATTGGCTCGCTCATCAAGGTCCAGCCAGCGCGCTAAGCGCAGGGCCGCCGACTGAATATCGGCGCGGCGCATTAGGTTGGTTAGCGAGGCGGCGATGGCCCAAATCGTCGTTAGCTCGATGGTGCCGACGAAACCTGCTGCAAGGGCTGCCAGCATGCGCTGGCGTAGCGTCAAACCTTCCTGAATCGAACGCGTATCATCGGTGATCGTATCACGATTCAATCGCCGGAGCAGCAGCGGTAGCCCTATCGCCAACACCAGGAGCAGAATTAACCGTAAGGAATCGGTCGACCAATGCAAGCGCTCAACGGCCTGTGGGCCGACGTAATAGCCGAGCAGCCCAAAAACGATCATATAGATCGAGCTTCCCACAATTTGGCCTGGCAAAAAGACACGCAATGGTACTTTGAATAGACCGCAGGCAATCACGGTCGCGAGCCGCACACCAGGAATCGAGCGCCCGACGATAACCCCCAGCACACCGCGTCGCTCTAGCCAGTGCTCGGCGCGTGCCAGTTTGCGCGCATCAAGATGCAGGTAATGGCCGAAGCGGTCTACCAGAGGTCGTCCGCCACGGCGTACGACAGCATACAGGACGCAGGCCCCGACGTTTGCTCCTAACACAATAATCCCAATCGCCACGAAAGGATTGATGGTATGCTGGTGGAGGCGATAGCCGGCATACATCACCATGACATCGGCCGGAATCGGCATTGGGATGCCTAATTCTTCTAAAAATAGGATTAAAAAGATGGCGATATCCGTATGGCGGCCAAGTAGTCCGCGCATCATCTGCCTTACCCCTTTGCTTAACAGTCAGCAATGTAGCATGATACCAGGATGTGCTGCTCCTATGACGAGCAGCAATCTCGCGTGGTTGCATGACTGTCTACCTCGTGGATGACAGCACGTATCTTGCTATGTGGTCACGGGAGTTCTGCGTTATGAGCCGGGCCATCATGACACGTGCCGTTACTTCACAGCAAATCCCCACTCTGCGTGGCAAGACACAGTGCTGCATCCAACGGCGAATTGGGGGCGTATGTTGATTAGAATGAACCAACCAGCGGGAAGTTCTGTTGCGGAGCCGAGCTTTTCGAGTGAGGCAAGTGATGATGAGCTTATCGTCGGGCTGGTCGCAGGTCATATCGCGGCATTGGACACCTTGTACACGCGGTATAGCCGTCCCGTCTTTTCGCTGGCCTTCCGCATCTTGAACGATACATCCGACGCAGAAGAGATCACGCAGGATGTGTTTGAACGCGTATGGCGCAATGCGGGCTCGTTCGATAGCGGCCGGGGCCGTTTTGGCACATGGCTCTTGAGCATGACGCACCATGTTGCGATCGATATGGTACGACGACAGCAACGCCGGCCGCAAACGCTCTCGGTGGACGATGCTGAACAGGCTTCCCAGCAACGAATCACAAGTCATAGTGAGGATGTGAGCGAGGTGACGGTCCAGAACCTGGAAGCAGAGCAGGTTCGGCGCATGTTGCGCTCGCTGCCCTTTGAGCAACGGCAGGCGATTGAGTTAGCCTACTTTGGTGGCTTGAGTCATTTGGAAATAGCAGCGAAGCTAGGCGACCCGCTTGGTACGGTAAAAACGCGCATCCGCCGGGGTATGGAGCGGCTGCGTACAGCGCTCGAGGGCACAGGGATTGGTAAGGAATAGGGTTTGATGATGACAGCGCGGAATGAACATATTGACGATATCATCGATGTCTATGCGCTCGGTGCTTTAGAGCCGGGGGAGCAAGACGTCGCGGATGAGCATCTCCGTGGCTGTGCACGCTGCCAAGCCTTGTTGAACGATTCCAAACGTGTTGTGGC
>JBBRHB010000357.1:0-5636 GCA_038223355.1 Chloroflexales bacterium | reverse complement strand
CTGGTGCTAGCTCCCGCGCGAGCCGCGCTTGTGCCGCCGCCCAGTGCGAAGACTCAACGGGTGGATCCGCGGCCGGGGGCTGCCCGGCCGCTGTTGGCGGGGGCGAAGGAGCAGAGGAGTGCCCTGCGCGCCCACTGCGCTGTTCCGCCATGACTGCCCAGAGCGCCGTGAATGCTTGTTGTTGGAGCTCATCAGTGACCACGGCTGGATGCGGCGCAAGGAAGCCTTGAGAGGCAGATGGACACTGCTGATCACAGAGGTCAAGCAAGCTCTCGGCAATCTCCAGAGGGAGGGTCGAGAGCAGCTCACTGGCAGCTTCATACGGGCGTCCAACAGCTGATGCTTGTGGCCGACGGGCCGCAAAATCATAAACCTGTGTCGCAATCCAGGCCGGCCCGAGCCGTGCGCCGCGTGCATAGCTCCACAAAGCCCAAACTTCGGTCGGGCGTAATGCCTGAGCGACGCTTGTCACGACCGCGGCGTTCAGTCCGATACGCTCGAGGACTGCCCGGCTTTGGGCGACCTTATCAGGGCGAAGAGGCGTGTGCTGGCCAGCATCGTAGCTCCGTACAGCTACGATGCTGGCTACCGGAAGCACGCACGCCTTATCCGTCTGTATCTCAGCAGCCGCCGGATCTTGCGTTATTTTTGTCTGTTTCTTAAAATGATTCTTTGATTCCGTTTTAAGGGCTGAATCGGATTTCAGGGTCTGGACGAAGGTTACTGCAGGGGTCGGCTGAATGAAAACGCCGGGGGTCGATGAACTTTCCTTCGGGGCAGGGAACGAAGATAAGTTCAGGGGAGCGGGCGAAGGATTCTTCGGGGGCTCGACGACAGCATCAGGCTGACTGTTGGGAGCTCCAGGACTTTTTTCCGCAAGACGGGAGCTTCGACTACGGCGCAGACGGATCTGTCCATCAACGTCAGCTACCGGCACGAGCGTACTCAACCGTTGGAACAGCGGACTCAGATCATAGCCGTTTTCGACCTGTGCCCCCGACGGCTCAAACTGCTCATAGATTTCGACGAGGCCAAGCGCGTGCACTTCCTGGCTACACAATTGGATCGAGCGCGTAGTCACGCCCATCCGCTGTGCGAGCTTCGTGACGGTGTTGGGAGGATCGCCAAAATCCCAGGCGATTTCCATGAGATGAAGCACGAACATCGCCTGGACCTGCGACAAGCCGAGCTTCCGGTAATGACGCAAAAACAGATGTGGCAGGGGCATAAAGCCCGCCTGGAGTACCGCGTCGCCAAAATATGCGGTGATGCGCTGATCATAGTGCGTCATAAAATATCCGGCGCAGGCCGTCTCCTTGTTCCCTTACCTAACAGGTGCCGGTACCATCCATCAACCAGACGGGAGCCCCTACTAGCTATCATCTACCGCCTGTCCCATTCAGCCTGAACCTTGACGATTACTTAATTCGTTATGTAAATGTCAGTCCAGCACCCAGTAAGCTGCACTCGTCCTGTCTCATTTTTTGGGCTTACTTCCTTGCCGCCAACCTGATAAACGGTGGGGCATGTCCCTGATTTGAATGGGCCATGCAGTTCACGTAGCACAGCATCCCCTGTCATTATTATTATGTCAATACAAGAATGCGGGCTGGACGGTATGACCACGGGCATACTCAGTGAGTGTACGTCGTAAGGAGCGCGACGTGCGATGTGCTGTTAGCGACGCCGGCAAACCTGATTGACCTTATAGGGCACTGTCGAACGTTCATAGAAATAGAGTTCCCTATCCACGATGCCACCATGTGGCGCAGTCTATGACGGCAATAGCTTGTCGGTCGTTGTCGTCCCTCCCCGTTCAAACCGCTGTGCCCATCCTAGCGAATTATGATGCCACGTACAATCCCTTTGCATGCCAAATTCAAGGCCGAAGTGTGCCAGTCTAGCTTCGAACTGTGCCACGGCGTGCTGTAGTGCGCCAAACTGCGCCAACGAGCCGGAATGCGGAGGAGCCATCTGGTAACGCGCCAAACTGCGCCAGGAAAATGGCGCGGTTCAGGGGCTGTCTCGAACCGCTTAACCGCGCCAAACTGCGCCGTAGGCGATGGCGCAGTTTGCGTGTGTCGCTACGTCAGGGCGAACTGCGCCGTATCGCGCCGTTCAATGTGGCGCACTAGCTAGAAGGCTGGGGCAGCCGGTAACGTAGAGCACGTCCCTCCCCAACGGCCTCGATCAGTTTCGCGTCGACCAGGTCGGATGTGTCGCGCTGGATCGAGCGACGGGAGCGATCGTAAAGAATGTCGCGGATTTCTTGGGGCGAAGCCTGTCCGCGACTGCGGAGCAGGTCGACGATCTTGCGTTGGGGATCGCTTAACTGAGCGTAGAGATCGCTCGCAAACGCATCCGCTCCGCGACCGAAAGCCGTCACAATAAATGTCGAGCCTGTATCCTGAAAGGCAGGTGGAGAAAGTCCCTCCTCCCGCAGTACTGTGACGACCGTATCGAGACCCTGGCCGAAGGCCTCGACAAAGCCGGACTCGTAGAGAACGGTCAAGATCAGCGGGTTCCGTGAATTCTGCTCGTTTAGGAGATTATCAACGGTGACACCCGGGGGCAATCCGCCAGGGCTGGCCCACTCGATCCGATTTTTAAAAAGCATGACACGCGAGGCAGAAGCATTAATTGTGTAGTCACGGTGAGCCAGCATGTTAACGCACAGCTCGCGGATCACAATTTCAGGATACTCGTGCATCTCGACTCGCTGGAAGCTCCCGGTCGCGACCGTCATGCCATGGTGTGTGTTCGTCCATAGATAGGTTTCCACACGCGCCAGCTGGTCGAAAATAGTGCCGCCAATGTCCTTTTCCAGATGAACTACCTCGTAGGAGACCGGCGAGCTGGCGCGATAATGGCCAATGTCAACGACGGCACGTGGAAAAAAGGCTTGCGGATTCCGGCCAAAGCAGAGAATGCCGGCCACAGTCGTGTACTGTTCGTCCTCCAATTCCACGAGGCACTGCTTCTGTAGCAGGTAATCTAGTGGATCAGGAGCTCCGTGATAGCGGCGGCGCTGAATAGCGCGCTCCACATGGATGGCGACCTTGTCCAGATCCAGCAGCATGGAGGCGGTGCCTCGCACGGGCAAGGCGTCCGTGGTCGGGCGTGCCGGCGGCTCGTAAAAGACGGGCTTACTCATGAACCGCTACGTCTCCTTGAAGGTTCGGGGAATTGAGTCGGCTGTCGCATGGCTATATTTGTTATGTCAATCAAGGCGTGGCTTCTCCGCCTTGTTCAGTTCCGGGTCCGCGCCGCGTGCTACGGTACCAGTTGCGGAGCCACTCCATGGCATCCCGGAAGCGCTCAAGGGGTAATTCCCGATAGCTTGTGATGCCGAACTCGCGATAGAGCTGGCCATACACACCGCCATATTCGTTGCGACCGGTGCGTTCGGCCAGCGCTTGAGCAACGGTCTTGATGGCCTGTGATAGCTCTGTCGCCTGCGCCGCACTGATGGCATGGCCGGGCGCGAGTGTTAACTCAAGCGCGCCTAGACGGTTGGTATGTTCGGTGAGTGTAGTTGCGAGATCGACAAGCTGGCTCTCCATCTGCATCTGCTGGCGAGCCAGCGCAGCCACTGCCATGGCCACTTCATAAGCTTGCGCGGCCGGCGATAGGCCAGTGGGGCTGGCTAGGGCTGCACTTGATGGCTGGCCGCCTGGCCGGAAGGTGTCCCATAGGACGGCTGCGACCTCACTCTGGTACAGAATAAGTTTATCGCGTACGGTGTCTCGCACGCGATTTGCATTCACGCCGGCAAGCCAGAACGGGATCAGATCGAGCCTGAGGCAGAGGGTTTCTTGAATACCACCCGAACTCTGGACCATACGCATTACGGCTCCTTTCCTCAGGACCTGGTGTTCCTGGATGCGCTGGCTCTGCCGCCACCGCGCAATACCCAGATTGTCACACAACGGCCCGATCGGCACAAAGACTCTGCCTGTTGGTTCGTCCTGAACCGCGAAAATCGCGTCGCCGTAGAATTCGATTTCTTGTGCTTCCAGAACAGCTGCCGGACCGGTCATTCGGCGCTCCTTGGCGTACACCATCTGCCCTCTTCTCGCGCTGCAGTGGCATTTTGGGAGTCAGTGAGGGGCTGGATGGAATAGAGTTGCGCTCCTGGCACATCGCATTCCTCTGGGGTACAACATATGTTGTGGCCTCGGTTCTAGCAGAATCACGATCTTTATGCTGCTTCCCCCTGGTCGGATGACTTGACTCCTGCTGACCACCAGCGTAGACACAATTATAGCACCACCCGCCCTTCTGCTGTGCGACAAGATCCGGCAAGAGCCATAAATAGCCTTCGAGTGATGGGGGTGCGTCCCGCCCCCATCACCCGTCGTATACCCGATGGTGGGCAAGCGGTGGGTGCGACCCGGTCAGTCCGCCGTCTGCCCAATCCTTTACCTGCCTGAGGAGGCCTGCAGGTGCAAGGGATAGTATATGCCTCGCTCCATCTGGCTGTCATGGTTCGATGCTCGCCTCTTTTTCATCCACTTGCTTCGAAGGAGGTGAGCCATCATCGGGAGCATGATGGTCGAGTAGCTCGGGCTGCACGTGGGCAGCTCGCTACCCGGCAGTTGTCATTCGAGTTTCATCATTTCATGCTCGATACAACCTTCTAGGGACTTGAACGGCCAACGTCGCATCCAGACGAGACTATGGTGATGCGAGCTGATACGGGGGGCACGCCCGCCACCAATGAATTGGCCGGAAATATGGGGGGCGGGGCACGCCCCCGTTGAAGATGGCTGATTCCAGACGAAACCCTAGAAATATCAGAGGAAAATGTACCGATCGGTGCTGAAGATCGAGTACAATAGTGTTTCCTCGGGGACGCAGGAGAAGACCGTATGCGCATCGTTACTATCGCCAACGAAAAAGGTGGGGTCGGCAAGACCACCGTCGCCGTCAACCTCGCTGCTGCGCTGGGCTTGGCCGGCTCCCGCGTGTTGCTGATTGACCTCGATAGCCAGGGCCATGCAACACAGTGGTTGGGGATTCCAAAAGACAAGGTCAACCCGGAGCGCTCAGCGTATGGAGTGCTCACGCGTAAAGCTACCGTTGCGAAGACCGCTGTCCGGAGCGGGGAAGAACGTGTAACTCTCTGCCCGGCGCATGTTCTGCTGGCACATGTAGCGGCCGAACTCAACGTGAGCATCGATGGCGTCTTTGTGCTGCGCGAGGCCTTGCGGGCAAGTCTGCCATTCGACTTCGTCGTGATCGATTGTCCGGGCGCCAAGGGAGCAGTGGTATTCAATGCGCTGATCGCAGCGGATCTGGTGCTGGCACCGGTGCGGGCCGAGATTCTGAGCCTAGAAGGATTGACTGAATTGACGGCGACCGTCGAGAAGGTCCGTGAACGGTTCTCACCACACTTGCCACCACCGCGCATCCTGATCAATGATTACGATGGCCGTTCAGCCGCCGATCGATCAATTGGGGACTACGTACGCCGGGAGCATGGCGCACAAGTGTTCGACGTTGTGCTGGGCCGGGACGCTCCCCTCCGGGAGTGTTACGGAGCGCAGCAAAGTATCTTCCGCTACCGTCCGTCCGCGCGTTCGGCAGCAGGCTTCCGTGAACTGGCGACCGAAGTGAGGGAGGTACGTGATGTC
>JBBRHB010000356.1:0-5678 GCA_038223355.1 Chloroflexales bacterium | reverse complement strand
GTAGTACGTCGGTTTGCTCTGGAAGTTTGGAAGGGAGTTCGTTAACGCTATTCCGGTCAACAATTGTGATTCGTAGTTTCTGCAGCTTTCAAACGTGGCGATTGATTTCATCCAGTAAAAAGCAAACGTTCACGCTGCCTTTAACTCACGCTGCAAATTCAATAGTCGCTGCATGACCGGTGACGGGTTGGCTTGCACTTCCTGACGATGCTTTTCCCGCCATGCGGCAACACGGGCAAGATATGCATTTATTTGAGTACTATTATGAAGGTAATAAGTGATAGTTGCGTAGATTTCCTCTAGGCTTAAGGTATCGTACCTTGCACCAATGTCTTCTGGGCTATAGCCATCAAGGTAGTAGTGCAGTACATCATCGATGCCAATGCGGTGGCCTTTAATGCGGATGTCGTCGGGGTCTATAAATTCAAAGTATTCTTCCAGTTGCATCATCGTCTCCTACAACGAAGCCAGTTTACACGTATCGTGCAAACTGGCTTCAATTGTGCCCACCGTCACTTTTGGCTACACGTCGAGGTTTTTGACCTCTAGCTAGTGGGTCTGGATAAACTTCTTGCGCGGAGGCACGAGGTCGCCCATCAGCATGGTAAAGGTTTCGTCGGCGAGTTGGGCGTCTTCCATGGTGACCTGGAGGATGATGCGATTGGTTGGGTTCATAGTCGTTTCCCACAACTGCTCCGGGTTCATCTCACCAAGGCCTTTGTAGCGCTGGACGCTAACCTTCTTTTGGTCTTCGGGCGTCAGCTTATTCACGTACTCTTCGCGCTGCTCCTCCGAAAAGAAGTATTTGGCCTCTTTGCCGTGTTTGACTAAGAAGAGCGGTGGCTGTGCAATGTACAGGTGGCCGTTGGTGATCATCTCACGCATGTAGCGGAAGAAGAAGGTCAGCAACAACGTACGAATATGCGCGCCGTCAACGTCTGCATCGGACATAATGAGCAGGCGATGGTAGCGCAGCTTGGTCGAATCGAAGGTGTCGCCAACGCCGGCACCGAGCGCTGTGATGATGGCGCGGACCTCGTTGTTGCCCAAGAGGCGGTCCAGGCGGGCGCGCTCGACGTTCAGGATCTTGCCACGCAGCGGGAGGATCGCCTGGAAGCGGCGGTCACGGCCTTGCTTGGCCGAGCCGCCGGCGGAATCGCCCTCAACCACGTAAATTTCGCAGCGGGCCGGGTTGCTATCGGAGCAGTCTGCTAGTTTGCCGGGGAGCGAGAAGCCTTCCAGGGCGCCTTTGCGGACGGTTTCGCGGGCGGCCATGGCGGCTTTACGGGCGCGGGCGGCAAAGAGCGTCTTCTCGACGATACGCTTGCCTTCGGCCGGGTTTTCTTCGAGATAGGCCGCGAAGGCGTCGCCAACGGTGGCTTCGACGGCGGTTTTGGCCTCGGGGTTGACCAGCTTTTCTTTTGTCTGCGAGGAGAATTGCGGGTCGGTGAGTTTGACGCTCACAACGGCAGTTAAGCCCTCGCGCACGTCATCGCCCGACAAGTTCTCTTCTTTTTCCTTCAGGATGGATTTGGCGCGGGCGTAGTTGTTAATCACACGGGTGATCGCCGTGCGGAAGCCCGTCAGGTGTGCACCGCCGTCGGCGTTGTTGATGTTATTGGCGAAGGCATAGATCGAGTCGCGGTCATACGAGTCGGTGTACTGCATTGCTACTTCGACGTTAACGTTTTCGACGGTGCGCTCGGCGTAGAAGGGCGGCTTTTGGAGCAGCGTCTTGTCGCGGTTCAGATGACGCACAAAGGCGACGATGCCGCCCTCGAAATAGAACGAGGTCTCGACATCGGTGCGGTCGTCGATAAAACGAATGCGCAAGCCTTTGGTTAGGTAGGCCATCTCGCGGAAGCGCTGGGCCAGTTGCTTATAGTTGTAGTCGATCTCACGAAAGACGTTGATGTTGGGCAGCCAGTGGACCTTGGTACCGGTCTTGGTCGCTTTGCCAACGACTTTAACGGGACCCTGGGGAATGCCTTCGCGATAGTCCTGGCGATACAACTTGCCGTCACGCTGGACCTCGACATACATCCAGTCGGACAAGGCGTTGACCACCGACAAACCAACGCCGTGCAGGCCGGCGGAGACTTTGTAGCCGCCTTCACCGAACTTACCACCGCCGTGTAGGATCGTAGCAGCGATCTCGATGCCCGACATTTGTTGCTTCTGGTTAATGCCGGGAGGAATACCGCGCCCGTTGTCGGAGACCGAGACCGAGCCATCGGCATGGATATGCGCGTCGATCGTGTCGGCATATCCGGCCAACGCTTCGTCGACCGAGTTGTCGACGATCTCGCGAACCATATTATGGAGACCATTAATATCTGTTGGACCGATGTACATACCGGGTCGTTTCTTGACGGCATCCAAGCCTTCAAGCACGGTCATCTGATCGGCACCATATTCGTGGGTTGTCGTTGTGTTGGTCATTACTCTTCCTTGTGCATTAACTCTTGTTTGGCCCGACAGGATAGACACGAGCGGAACCAGCCGTGCGACCACTCGATTGCATGCGGTCGCGATAAAAAATGAGATGCGCGGCAGTCATGCCGGCACTCATATAGGCGCTGCCAAGCATGGCGATCAGCAACCCAATGAGACCCAAATGGGCCAGTCCTTGCCAGATAACGGCCATGCCACTCATGATGACATAACTGAGCATAAAGAGGCCGATCGCACTCCAGAACCAGCGCCGCACCACCAATACACTGCCAAGCAGAGCACGGGGTGCACTGGCATTGCTCATCACGACGGCAGCGAAGGCAAACCGGGCCGTGAACCACATCCACAGCACGCCTGCCACGCCAAAGAACATGACGGTGTAGCCTAGCACGGTGCTCCAGAGGGATAGCAGACCACCAATCAGCAGAAAGGGGATTAAGATACCTAAGGCTACGCCGCACCAGACGAGCGTCACGCCCAGCATCTTAATAAAGACTTTCACACCGCGCCAGAGCCATCGGTGGATCCCTGATTGCTGCCGAATGGCATCACCAAGCAGCAGGAGGTAGATTGCACTCATCGCCAGGCCGGCAATGTTTACGAGCAGGAGCGTCACGAGCATGAGGCCGATGCTGCCGACGTGCCAGGTTCCCTGGCCAAGCGGCGAAGGCGGCGTTACAACTGTGCCGATCAACGAGCCCAATAGATTAAGGGCGTTGCCGCGAATACGCAGATCGAACGGTATGCCGAGTTCACGCCACTGCGTAATATAGCCCTGCAGTGAGGCGTTCAGATCAGCATTATTCAGCTGATGGGCAATAGTATCGACCAGCGGCTGCGGCGAAATGCGCGGCCCGGTCCATAGAAAAAGGTCGACGAGCAGCGGCACCATGATTAGCCACCAGTGGCGATTCAGGGTCTGGAAGCCGGTGTTGATGGTCGAAATGATTGAAGGAGGCCGATCTGTTTTTATGGCATTATGATGCATCATTTGGTCTGTATTATACCACAAAATGAGTTCAGATGTCGTTCAGATACAAACATTTGTTCGTATTATTGTGGAACTGACACGAGAGGAGATATAGCCGGTCGGCCCCCCTTAATGAGGGAGCATGTTATAATTCTCTTGACGTTCCGGGAGGGACATTATGCTCTCGTATGAAACCATATCTGATGCGCTACTGGATAGTGCCGAGGAAGTGGGGTTAAATGTATGGCAGTCGGACGAGCAACTCGATCCGCACACGTTGCTACGCACATTCACCCTCACTTGTTTGCCACCAGGCCAGACGGCGCCACGCCCCAGCTCTCTGCAAACGACGATGAGCTTTCGTTGGGATGCCGCGATGACCGCGATCTCGACGATCGGCACCGAAGCAATTTGCAAGCTGTACCACGGCGACAACGTGGGGTGTGCACATGATCTGACCGGGTGTGCATACGAAGCGTCCTTGGCGTTGGAGGTCGCGTATGCTTTGCCGCTGACCTTACAACTCAAGGATGAACCGGAACTGCTGGTGCGGGTGACGCGCAGCATTCAAGAACTCCATCGTGGCATGGTCGACCATAAGAACCTGGTCAAAGTGGACGCGGATGTCCAGGTCGTTAACGGTGAAATGCAGGTACGGCGTCTGAAGGCACGCCAGATCTGGACGATTGGCGATGCACTGCATGATCTGGATGGGCTGGAGGATGTACTCGAAGAGGCCTGTACGGAAGCTCGCGACCTGCTGCATGCGCTGACGCAGCGCTTTACGGGAACCGTCAAGTTGGTTGAAGGCAGCGACGAGTCACCATTGCCGATGGTACTCGAATCCGACGAGGATCGCATTTACCTGCGGCCACCGACCGCATAGAAGATGCCTTAGCGGCCATTTGCCCCTCTCCCATCCGCAATTGGGAGAGGGGTTTTGTGTGTAGCCGGATTTGGCGAGGCATGGTACAAATGCATGATGGTAGTTTTTTCTCGCGATGCGCTTGATGCGTTGCTGGTACCAGGGATTACAGAGCGGTGGGGGGCGGTTCAGGAGCAACTCCAACCGATCCTGGCCGCTGTGGTTGAAGGGTTAGACGAGGCAGGGCGAGAGGCGTATCCGCGCATCTGGCCGATGTACGAGGTCTCGTGGAAAACTGCGCGTTCGTTGAATCGTGGGCGAGGCGGTCGTGAGCCGATTAATGAATACCACTTCGCCGTTGACCGGCCACCACGGGGTGCGGGAGTGTATGTGGGCGTGAGTGGGGACGAGCAGGCCGTCCTGATTGGGCTGACGGTCTCGGGTAAGCGCAAGGCGGAGCTGCAACGGGTCTGGGAAGCGGGACGCGCGATTTGGCGGCCGCTGATCGCGGGCTTAACCGAGGTAAGGTTCGCGGGGGTGGAGCGCGACGGCCAGCTCGATGGGCAGGTGTGGATCGAGCGCTACTTCGCCAGCAAAAGCGCCCAGTATTTGTGGGCCGGCTACCGTTATAGCTGGGATGACCCGCTGATATACACGCCAGCGTTTCGGGATACCTTAGTCGCGGATGTGCTGCGGCTGCTGCCATTGATTGAAGCGACGATGGAAGAGGCCGAAGCCCGGGCCTGGACTCAGGAATTGCGTGAACAGCCGGTCAGTTATGGTATTCCCGCAGTATTACCGGCGGCAGAAGAGCTGGTGCGGCGGATCGGTGCCAGCGGCTTTGCGTATCCTGAGGCAGTGGTACGGTCATACCATGTGGCGCTCCAGACCAAGCCGCTCGTGATTTTGCCGGGCATCTCGGGCACCGGGAAAACGCGGCTAACACGGCTGTATGCCGACGCGGTGCATAACGTCGCGCCCAACGGCGAGAACCCGTATTATTTGCTGGTGGCGGTGCAGCCCGATTGGCATAACGCCAAGGATTTGCTGGGCTACTATAATGCGCTGACCGGCAGCTTTCATCCCACCGCCTTCTTACGCTTTTTGCACCGAGCAGCCGGTGATCCCGAACAGCAATATTATGTCGGGCTAGACGAGATGAATCTGGCGCGACCGGAATATTATCTCGCACCGCTCTTGTCAGCATTGGAAACGACCGAGCATCTGATCGACTTGAATACGCCTGGTCCAAGTGTGCGAACGGTGGATGGCGAGACCTTGACGAATCCTTTTCGCTTGCCGTTGAATGTGGCCATTACCGGCACGGTCAATGTCGATGAATCAACGTTCGGGCTATCGGATAAGTTGCTGGACCGCGCGAATGTGATC
>JBBRHB010000355.1:0-5697 GCA_038223355.1 Chloroflexales bacterium | reverse complement strand
AGGTCACCGACTTTTCCTTCGCGGCCTCGCCCCATTTCCAGGCGGTGCAGGGCAAGGCTGGCGTCACCGATGTCGTAGTCTTTTATCTGCCCGAGCATGCCGCGATTGCTCAACCCTACTTGCAGACTGCCACCGGCGCGCTTCAGGCCTATAGCCAATGGTACGGTCGGTATCCGCAGCCCCGGCTTACTGTCATCGACGTGCCGGACGATGCCGCCGGTGCTGGCGGTATGGAGTATCCAACGCTTGTCACGGCCGGCACGTTGGGCCTGCCTGCCAGCTTCGAGGCCACCGTCACCGCGCACGAGGTTGGCCACCAGTGGTGGCCGATGCAAACGCTTACCAACGAAGCGCGCGAACCGTGGCTCGATGAAGGACTGACCGAGTACTCGGGCTTACGCTATAACCTCGAAGCGGGCGATACAGCCGCCTTCGGGCCATTCAAACTCGATCCGTTTGCTTCCGAGCGGCTCCAATACGCTGCCGACCCACTGCATCCCGCGACGCTCCCTTCCTGGCAATATAGCTCGGGAGCGTATGATGCCGCAGTGTATGCCAAAATGGCGATGTCGTTATGGACGCTCGAAGGCGTGGTCGGTACCCCAAAGCTGCGCACTGCGATGGCGCAGTATTTGGAGCAATATCGCTGGACGCATCCCACCGGCGACGATTTCCGGCGCTCAATGCGCACCTCCTTAGGCCCGGACACCGATTGGTTTTGGACGCTGCTCGACGGCAACGGTGTCATCGACTACGCAGTTAGCGATCTACATGTAACAGCCACCAGTACCGGCTATCACTCCACCGTCACGCTGGCACGCGCCGGTAGTGTCCCCGCGCCGGTTGATCTCTTGACGACCTTTGCCGATGGTAGCACCAAGCGCGAGCAGTGGAATGGCGGCACAAGCTCCATCCAATATAGCTATGATACGCTGGCTCCACTCGTCTCGGCGTTGGCCGATCCTGACCGAAAACTACGAATCGAACTTCATCGCATTGATAACGGCCAAAGCTTGCCGGCGGAAAGTGCTGCCGCTACCAGCATTGGTGGCCGGCTGCTTTTCTGGCTCCAAAGCTTGCTCCAAACGATGGGCACGTTCGGCTAATGTCGTTGCCCATGACGGTTTGTGGGGGAGCAGTATCGTGCGCAGTGCTTTGAGCTATGGCTGGCGGCGTGCCATGCGCGAGTGGCGCTCGATCCTGCCTTTCTGGGCGACGACCATCCTCTTCAGCCTGCTAGCCCTATGGCCCTTATACCTGGCATGGGGCAACGGTATTCTTCACCGGCCCTTCTTGCGCGAACTCGCGCTTGATCCTTCGGGCCAGTCACTCACCGATCTGTTCACCGAGTCGGGAGTAAACCAACTGCTCCCATTAGGTATTGGCTGGTTGCTTTCATTCGTCGCCGTGCTGCTGGCAACTGCTGTTGCCTATAACTTCTTTGCGGGCGGTGTATTGAGTCGCTATGCCAACCGTAGGCCATTTTGGCCCGGCTGCCGCCGCTTCTTTTGGCCCTTCACCCTGCTCGGTTTACTGGCGGTGACATCACTCCTGCTACTAACCTTTACGCTGGCGTGGTTGTTGAACCTACTCGGCATTTCGGCTCAATTACGAATCATTCTGCTCCTCGTGCTGGCAGAATTCCTGAACGTCATCTTTGAATATGCACGTGTCATGATCGTGTTGCGCGACGAGCGCCATGGTGCGATCCGCATGGCTTGGCGTTTTTGCCGTACGCATAGCGGCGGTGTGCTCATGCTTACAGTGTTGAGTAGAGTGCTACTGGCCATTAGTTTGGTGCTGTATAGCCGCCTAGCAACACTTTTAACACCGTTGAGTTTGGTCGCCTTGCTCGTTGTATGGCGTCAGCTTGCTGCACTATGCCAGCAATGGCTCAAATGGTTGCGGCTGTCGTGGGCAATAGCGTTGGTGGAACCAAAGGGACTGTAAATGGACAACCCGGCTTTCTTCAACCCCCTGCTGCTTGATTTTCTACACGCGCATAGCATCGTGGCCCCAGCCTAGCATGCCGGTCTCCGGCGGGGACAATTGCCCGGTCATGCTATTCTTAATCATAGTGATTGTGAAAGGCTAGGTGTAGGATGTCCGTCAAAATCCTCCTCGATACAGATATTGGCTCCGACATTGATGATGCGGTATGCCTCGCTTACTTGCTGGCACAACCCGAGTGTGAGTTGCTAGGCATTACTACTGTCTCGGGTGAAGTAGAGCGGCGAGCAATGCTGGCCAGCGCGCTTTGCAGGATCGCCGGACGACAGGTGCCGATCTTTCCAGGCGCGAAGAATCCGCTGCTTATTGCTCAAAAACAGCCGTATGCGCCACAGGCAGATGCCCTTCAAAAATGGCCGCACGAAGAGCAGTTTCCGCGCGGACAGGCTGTCGAATTCTTGCGCCATACGATTCACGCGCATCCCGGCGAAATTACACTACTAGGCATTGGCCCCCTAACCAATATCGCGCTCTTGTTCGCCACGGATCCCGAGATTCCTGGGCTTTTGAAGAGTCTGGTGCTGATGTGTGGCGTTTTTACGCACGACCTGCCGGGGGTTGGCCTGTTGGAATGGAATGCGCTCTTGGATCCCCATGCCACTGCTATCGTTTACCGGGCAGCCATCGGCGTTCACCGTTCGATTGGCTTAGACGTCACCACCCAGGTCACCATGGATGCCAAAGAGGTCCAGGCGAAGTTTCAGGCTCCGTTACTCCAGCCGGTGCTTGACTTTGCCGCCGTCTGGTTCCAGAACGCCGATTTGATGACGTTTCATGATCCCCTAGCAGCCGCGACGATCTTTGATCCGCAGATCTGCGGCTTCGAGTGTGGGACAGTCGATGTGGAGTTGGGGAGTGAGAAACTACAAGGACTAACCTATTGGGAACCGGGGGGCAGCAACGCGCCGCATGAAGTGGCCCTGAAGGTGGACCGTGATCGGTTTATTGAGCATTACTTTGCGATTGTCCGGTGAGCATCGCGTTAAGTTCATCTGCACGAGATTGCCGGCATAATCCGTAGTAATCCAGGAGCACGTCGCCCGATTCCGGTTCTGTGGCTCGGCAGCGAAGAGCCGGGCCAGTTGCGCCACATTCGCCGCAGCCCTGCCAATAAGGCCAGGCGATTGCGACCGCTTCCTGAGACTCACGCCTATTCTATTTTCAAGGCAACGTCAATACCTCATACACGCAGTAATTTTCCTTTTGCCTATTGACACGACAAACATAGCTGACTATAATAAATAAAAAGATCATCTGTTTATTTACGAGTTGAAACAATGGCCCGAACCGTCAAACCAGAAGCAGTTGCCGCGAAGCGCAGAGAGATTCTGGATGCCGCCCAACAACTGGTGTTTAGCAAGGGATACGAGCAGATGTCGATCCAGGATATTCTGGACGAGGTGCAGATTTCCAGTGGGGCTTTCCACCATTACTTCGACTCGCGTGGGGCGCTCCTGGAAGCGTTCGTCGAACGGATCAAGCAGGAGACGGAAAAGCCGCTTCTGCCCATCATCCATGATCCATGTCTTTCCGCTATCGAAAAACTCCAGGGCTTCTTCGATACGCTGGACCGTTTGAGAATCGCCCATAAGGCTGATGTGATTAAGCTGCTGCGTATCTGGTATTCCGACGACAACGCCGTCGTCCGCCTGAAAGTGGACGAGGCGATTCTCCAACAGCGCGCGCCACTGCTCACCGAGATCGTCCGTCAAGGTATTGGGGAAGGCATCTTCACCACCGCCTATCCTGACAAAGCTGGCGAGGTCATCCACTATCTGTTGCAGGGCATGGGCAATACCCATGCCCGGTTATTACTCTCGTTGACGCAGGAGTGTGACGATGATCAGCGGCTCATCGAAGAGATTGTCGCGACCCATGCTGCCTATATGGATGCGATCGAGCGCGTGTTAGGAGCGCCCCCACGTTCCTTCTATCGTGCTGACGCCGAAGCGGTGAATGTCTGGGTGGCGGCGCTGCGAGATAAATGAAATGAAACGGGGGGAAAAGCATGCCAGCAATTATTCAGACCAATCAACTTACTAAAAGCTACGGCAGGAGCCGGGGTATTATCGCTGTTACCTTTGACATCCAGGAGGGTGAAGTCTTTGGCTTTCTAGGCCCCAATGGCGCAGGCAAAACCACCACTATGCGTACGCTGATGGGCCTGCTGCATGCCAACAGTGGCAGCGCCACGATCGGCGGCCTGGATTGCTGGACCCAGTCCACCGAACTCAAAAAGCAGATAGGCTACCTGCCCGGCGAGTTTACCTTCGATCCCGGCCTGCGCGGTGCGCAGATCATCGAGTACCTGGGCCACCTGCGCGGCGGCGTTGATCAGGCGTACGTACGCAGCCTGGTCGATCGCCTCGGCTTTGATCCGAGCAAACGTTTCCGCGAGTATTCGCACGGCAACAAGCAGAAGTTGGGGTTGGTGCAGGCCTTTATGCACAAGCCTCGCGTGCTCATCCTGGACGAACCTACCAGTGGCCTCGATCCACTCAACCAGCAGGAATTCTATAAAATGGTCGCCGAGATCTATGCTGATGGACGCACCGTCTTCCTCTCATCGCACATCCTGCCCGAGGTTGAGCAAACCTGTGATCGCGTCGCAATCATCCGCGAAGGTCGTCTGGTCAAAATCGATCATGTCTCGGTGCTCAAAGATATCCGCCAGCACGATGTGGAGATCAGCTTTGGTGGTGCTGCCTCTGCGGAATGGTTCAAAAATGTCGCCGGTGTGGCAAAAGTGGCTCAAGGCGCGGATGAACACACCTTGCAATTGAGCGTCCAGGGTGAATTGACGGAGATCATTCGCATCGCGGGCCAGTACGGCGCAACCAATATTGCTACACACGAGCCAACGTTGGAAGACGTCTTCTTGCGCTTCTATGAGCCGCAGAAGGAGCCTTCCGCGCTCGCCAGATAGGAAGTGTATGATGTTTCGCAGCATTTTGAGTAAATCGTTCAGAGATTACCGGGTACCGATGCTGGCCTGGGGCCTGGGATTAGGTTTGCTCATGGTCGCAGGCTTCGCCACGGCCACACCGGCGGTGCTAACGGCCTTCATCAGCTTCGCGCGCATCCTCAGCTTTCTCGGCGAGCCCTACGCTATGGATACTCCCCAGGGGTATATCACCTTTCGCTATATGGAAACCACTTTGCCACTCATACTCAGCATCTGGCCCATCCTGGCTGGCGCCCGCTTGGTGCGCGGGGAAGAGGAACGCGGCACAATGGATGTCCTGCTCGCTACGTCACAGTCACGCGCTCGTCTGCTGCTGGAGAAGGTGGGTGCGCTCGTTCTCGCACTGCTCGGGATCGCGGTGCTGTTCGCTCTGGGTGTCGTGGGCGGGGAAGCCGGTCTCGGTGGGCACGTCGATTTTGTCGGTGGGCTGTTGGCTGGGCTGAACCTGAGCCTGCTCGCCTTCTTCTTTGGCATGGTGGCGCTGCTCATCTCGCAATTGACTGCCAGCCGCCGCGGGGCAGCAGGCTGGGCAAGCGGTCTGCTGATCCTGTTCGTGCTCCTCGAAATGACTGGCCGGGAATTGCCTGGCAGTTGGCTGCCGTACTTCTCGCCATTCTATTATTACGATCTCAACCGGTCGCTCCTTGGCGGTTTCCCCAACCAACCCCTGGGGGCGCTGCTCCTACTGGGTCTCGCCGTGCTTTGCCTGGTGGGAAGCATCC
>JBBRHB010000354.1:0-5700 GCA_038223355.1 Chloroflexales bacterium | reverse complement strand
GAGCTTGAGTGCGCGTACTCCCATTATCACGGCGCAGGCCGGTGATCCAGGCATCGAACGGGAGTAGCGATTCAGCCAGCGGCTGGACTTTACGTAAGGCGCAGCAACGGTTTGGGTCACGGGTCCAGAGTGCTGGGCCTTCACTGGCCTCCTGCTCGGCAACAGTACGATGGGGCTGTGAGACCACAAGTTGAATGCCATAGTGCTGCTCGACTTGGTCAATGAGTGCATATGTCTCGGGGAACAGCACGCCGGTGTCGATATAGAGTACCGGTGTTACCGGGGCTACCTTGACAACCATATCAAGCAAGACCATACCGGCCGGCCCGCCGAACGAACAAGTCAGTGCCATGTGTTGGTTCCATTGGGCCGCGCCCCACGTGAGCACTTCCTCGGGTGTAGCTGTCGCTAGCTCCGTATTCCACGCAGCAAGCTCGGCAGCTGTGGGACGGATCGAACGTTCTAGATCGAGCATATAAATCTCATTTCTTGCCTGTGATGCGATTATCATCGTATCGGATTAACAACAAAACCCCCGCCCGGAGGACGGAGGCAGTCACCAATAAACCTTGTAGTTTGCACTACGCAGTGGCGACAGCCTCTCATCATCCAGTATCTCTGCCGGTTTTGGCACCTGGGACAGCAGCTTTGCTGGCCTGGTTGTCGGGGCTTCGTAGGGCCGGTCCCTCCACCCCTCTGAATAAGAGTGTTGCCTGATTAAGTTGTGAGAGTAATATAAGTAACATTATCAAGATTGTCAAGTACCAAAATGTCACCAATATGCAACTGGCCCTCTCATCTATCGCCATAAACGAAGATGGAGGGTCAGTAAGCAATGCTTATACGGCTTAGGCTGAAGCCTCACCATGGAGACAGCGGAGTGCTGCATCGCATAAGATGGCTACACCCTGCGGCAGACAGTTCTCGTCGATGTCAAAGTGTGGGTTATGATGCGGGTAGTTCCAGCCCCGTTCATCGTTGCGCGAGCCCAGCATGAAATAGCTGCCCGGAACCAGCTTAAGGACCGCCGAAAAGTCCTCGCCGCCGGTCGTGCGATAAGTAGTATCGATTTGAGCGGCACCCAGCACAGCACTTGCAGCTTGGTAAACAACGGCGGTCGGCGCCGGTGCGTTTACCGTCATATCAACTCCCGTCGTGATTGTTACCTCGGCACTGGCCCCAAAGGCGATTGCTACACCAGTAGCCAGTTCGCGAATACGGCGATGCAGCAGCCCCCGCACTGCTGGGTCGAAGCTGCGAATGCTGCCGCGCAAGGTTGCCTCCTCCGCGATCACATTATGTGCCTCGCCCGCGTGGATAGTGGCAATGGTGACAACACCGGTTGCATCCGGGTTAAGATTACGTGACACGATTGTTTGCAGCGCAACGACGATCTGGGCGGCGACAACGACAGCGTCGACCGCTTGATCAGGATGGGCTGCATGGCCACCGCGACCGCGCACTACGATATGGAGTTCGTCGGCAGCAGCCATCATAGCACCACTCCGGACGACCGCCGTCCCAGTCGGGTGGCCCGACGAGACATGCAGACCCAAGGCGATATCGACCTTCGGTCCTTGGAGCACGCCATCGTCGATCATACTTAGTGCCCCATTGAGTAGCTCTTCAGCGGGTTGAAACATGAGCTTAATGGTACCTTGGAACTCGGCTTGATGACGTGCGAGTAACGTGGCCACGCCAATGCCAATTGCAGTATGCGCGTCATGACCGCAAGCATGCATCACGCCTGGCGTTTGCGAGCGGTACGGTACGTCATTGGCTTCGTGGATTGGCAAGGCGTCCATGTCGAAACGCAGCAGCACGGTGCGCTCATTGGGCTGCGAGCCTGGCAACAGACCAACGACGCCTGTTTTGCCCACGCCGGTAACGACCTCATAGCCAAGCTCACTGAGCTTCTCTGCAACAATCCCCGCCGTGCGAAGCTCTTGAAAGCCTAATTCGGGATGGGCATGTAGGTCCCGCCGGATTGCTACGAGCTCGTCGTGTAGCGCCTGCGCCTCTTCTAAAAATGGTGCGGTCATAATGAAACTCCGTACGATGATACTTTAGTGTACCTGCTCTCGCTTCCGCCCTGGACGCCTGTTACAAATGAAAAACACCGCATCAGAATGCGGTGTTTCAGTGGAGCCAACAAAGGGACTCGAACCCTTGACCTACTATTTACGAAACAGTTGCTCTACCAACTGAGCTATGTTGGCACACGACTTGTAGTATAGCAGACGCAAAAGGCTCCGTCAATTAGGTGACGCGCCAGCTTGAGCCGTATGCACCTTTGGTTATCTCGATCTGCGTTGGGAATTGGTCCTTGAGTTCCTGGATATGGGTGATGACTAGCACGCGGGCGAAGTCGTCGGCGACGGCGTTGATAGCTTCGATGACCCGCTCACGCCCTTTGCCGTCCTGGGTCCCGAAACCTTCATCGATGACCAGCGTCTTTAGACTGGCTCCGGCTCGGTGGGCCAAGAGCTTCGACAGGGCAAGGCGCACGGCAAAGTTGACGCGAAAGGCTTCCCCGCCCGAGTACATAGCATAATCGCGTGTCCCGAGGCCATCGGCGATGCGGATGTCGAGGGTTTCGATCGTGTCGCCCTTTTTCGTGTCACGCTGCGTGTCGAACGTGACATGCATCTGGTGGTCGGTGATACGGCCAAGTAACCGGTTGGCTTCCTGCTCGATCTCCGGCAAGGCATTTTCGATCAGCATCGCTTGCAGCCCCTTTTTACCAAACGCCTCGGCTAATTCAGCGTAGAGCGCGTGCTCTTCGGCAAACCGCGTTGCCTGCTGACGGTAGCTTTGGAGTTGCTCAATCATTGAGTTACAGAGGCGGAGCTCAGCCTCGGCGCTCCCGAGCTCCTTCTGCGCATTGGCAAGAGTTTGCTGGGCGCGCTGAAGGTCTGCTTCTGCCTCGCGCAGGGCATACTCTACCCCCCGCTGTTCACGCAGCCTCGGCGTAAGCTCTGCCAATTCGGCGCGGTCAGCGGTAATCTGGACATTATGGTAGGCCAAAAGCTCAGCGTCGCGCGCCAGTTGCTGCTCGTCGCGCTCCAGGTCGATGCTAGCTTGCTCCAGTTGTTGCTTCCGGCGTTCGGCCGGTAGCAGGCGCTCAACCTCGACTTTCAACACAGCGTGCTCGTCCTTGCTATAGGCCAAGGCATCGAATTGTTGGCGGATGGCATCGCGCTTACTGCGTGCCTCGTGGCCATAATCTTCATTATCGAGTCGCTGCCGGAGTTGATCGACAACCTCCTGAGCTGCTGGGATGCCCTGTGCTGCAAGTTGGCACACGCGCAGTTGCGCGCCGGCTTCGGCCAGGCGGCGTTCAGCTTGCGGTGCAGCCGACAACTCACGTTCGTATTGGCGGATTTTAGCTCTTTGCTGCTCGCGCTGTTGACGCAAAGCTTGTCGATCTCCGAGAGCTAAGATGCGCTGTTGAACAGCCTGTAGATCAGCTTGAGCATCTGCAGCATAGCTGCGGTTCTCTAGCCGTTGGCTGTAGATGGTGAGCTCGGCTTGGGCGGTGGCAAGCTCGTTGCGCGCCGACTCGGCCTGCTCGCGCTGCAGCAGCAACGTCGCCTGCCTACGCTCAACTGTCGATCGTTCTTGAAGGGCAGCTTCGAGTGTGGTGATGGTGGTGCGGTGCGTCGTCGTCTCCACCACCTTATCCTCCTGGAGGCGCTTAATAGCGCGGAGCTCCGCACGCAAGGTCGTTTGCTGCTCGACATACTGGTCCACGACCGCTTGCAAGCCTTCTGTACCGAGCTCGCTGTGGCAAACAGGACAGGAACCGGTGCCGGTCTGCACGAGTTCGAGCTTGCTCTTCGTCTCCTTGCCCTGCTTCGTGATCGTTTGCATCTGCTCTTGAAGCCGGGCTTCTTCACGCTCCAGCTCAGCCACAGTTGCTCTTAGTGCGGTCACAGCTCCTGCCTGCTCGTCAAAGGTTGTTAACCGCGCCGCCACACTGGCTAGTCCTGTTTCGATGGTAGCTAAACGTTCAACGTGGGGCTGGCAGCGCTCGATCGTTTGATCCAAGCTATGCAGGACTTTTTCGATCTCGCCCCGTGCTTGATCGATGGCACGCTCGTAGTGGCTTTGATCCAAGGCCAACTGATCGAGATCACTAAGCTGCTCGGCGAGTGTAGCCTCCACACTGCGCACACGCTCCAGTTCGGCCTGGAGTGCAGCCAAGCGGGTCGTTTCTGCTTGCAACGTCGTAACAAACTGCTCGTATTCCGCTTGTCCCTGCGCCTGGGTTTCGAGCAGTTTGAGTGCATGCTGAGCCGTGGTCACTTCCAATTCGAGTTCACCTTTGGCGGCGTTGACAATTTCGCGCTGCTCAAGCCAAAGCTCACGCAGTTCCATCGCCTGGTCGCGGCGCTGATCCATCGCTTGGAGCGCCAGCCGCTGATCTTGCAACATTTCGTAATGCTCCCTGATCATTGCTGATTGCGCGATGGTGGCGCGATGCGTGGTGACCCTCTCCCGAAGGTGTGTCAGCATCTGTTCGAGCGCGGCCAGCCGTTGTTCGCGCTCGGTGAGCTGTGCTTGGACGGCCGTTTGTCGTGCTGCAACCTGCCGCAGTTGCTGGATTTGTTCGCGCAATGCCGTGGCCTGCGCCTCTGCGGTGGTAAGCTCCTGCTGGGCGGTAGCGACTCGGGCTTCCGCAGCCGCGACATCGGCCTGGATCAAAGGCAGGTGCTGGGCCCTCTTCTCATAGTCGGCAATCACACCTTCGCGTTCGCGCAGATGCAACTCAGCCCTATCCCGGCGCTGCTTAGCCTGTCTTTCTAGCTGTTCATAGTCGGCAAGGCCCAGCATATCGCCCAGAACTTGCTTCCGTGCTTGCGGGGTGCTATTGGTAAACTCGTCGGCGCGGCCTTGCATCAGGAAGGCAGAGTTAATGAAGGTAGCATAGCTCATACGCAAGATCTCGGTGATCTGTGCATTCGTATCGCGGACGCTATCACCACTTAGGCGACGCCAACTGCCATTAGTAGTTTGTACCTGGAGTTCTACAATGCTCAAGCCGGTGCGCTTGCCTTTCGTGCGCCGGCGGATCACGCGGTAGAACGCTCCCTCAAGCTGCCACTCAAAGTCAACCTCCATATCACTGCTGCCGAGCGCGATTAAATCATCATCACTTTTGCCCCGGGCTTCGCCCCACAAGGCCCATGTGATCGCATCGAGCAAGGTTGACTTGCCGGCTCCATTATCGCCAGATAGACAAGCGATATGCATACCCTCGAAGAGTAAGGGTGGCACATCGTCGCGATAACACATGAAGTTACGAACGGTAAGCTTATAGGGAATCATTACCTACCTTCAGCGTGGGATGGCTATACGAACAACTGTGCAGTATAGCAGATGATGCCGCACAGATCATAAGAGCCCCTCCTCCAGCCAGGGCAATCGCATCTAAATCCACCTATTTTTAGGGATAGCTTCATACTTTTCGGCCTCTATGGAACGAGAAACAGGCGCTATACCCTACTTGAGCACAAAGCCCAGCATGAGCGGTGTCAGGACTTTGCCGATTTTAGAGCCAAAGTGGGCCAGCCAACTCTTTCCTAGCATTTTTTCATGCTCAAAGTGGGGAGCAAAGCTCAAATTTAGATGCGATTGCCCTGCTCCTCCAGCGAAGCGGAGGAAGGGCAAGTGCCCCATGGGCACAGTACAGCCAGT
>JBBRHB010000353.1:0-5714 GCA_038223355.1 Chloroflexales bacterium | reverse complement strand
ATCACCCGTCGACTATGGATGAGTGGGCGGCACCGGTCAGAGGGCGGTGGAAGATATGGTCGCACAACCGTCCATTCAGCCTCAGACACATCCGTGTAATATCGTTGTTTCTGCATACTCGACAGCGTACCGCAACCAGCGCCATACTCTTATTCAGACAGTTTCTAGTGGGTCACTTATCCACCAATTGCATGGCGGCGGGCATGACTACGCGCCCGTCGCGTTGCCCGTTTGCCATGCCACACAAACGGTGTCGGGTGCGCGTTCCACCCCTGCGCCGTCGCTTCCAGCCACGCAATGATTTCTTCCGGATCCTTGGGATGGTATCCCTCCAAGGCCCGTCGTTTGAGGATCCGCTGCACCGACTCCGTCATATTCAGCCACGACCCACTCAGCGGTGTATACAGCGGCATAATCCCCTGGCTGAACAGCCAGAGCACGAATTCTGGCGTTTTATGCCCTGCCAGGTTGTCCCAGACTAACAGCAGCCGCAGGGGTGGCAAGCTACTCGGCAATGTCACGCGGACTGTCAAGCCGTCCTGCCACTGCGTCCACAACAAGTGTGTCGCATCTGAACTGAGCGACGTAGTCGCTTCTGGCAACGCTGCGAGCACCTCCGTTAATTCTGCCTTCAGCCAGCCCTGCAACACCGGATTGACGGTCGTGGTGACCCCTTTGACCCGGACCTCTCCGGTGAGTAGATGAAACAGGGTCAACAGGTTCGCCGTCCCATGCCGCTGATGTTCGTGCGGATACGTGGCAGGACGCGTTTCTGGTGCCCACCTGCCCGTCGCATGCATCTCAGTTTGGAAGGGACCAGCTTCATCCTGACCCCAGACGGCAAGCTCCAGCGCTGTGCCGACCAGATAGGCGCGTTCAACCAAGTTTTTTTGCCTCAGCATCGGGATCGATGACCTCCACGATCCCACTTTTACGCTTGCGCAGCGCTTTCCCCGTATCACACCAACTCCGGCTTTGTTGCCAGCTCCACTCAGCGTCGTGCAGGACTTTCCCGATCGTCGCCGTGCTCACCTTGGGCAGCCCATCAGGTGCCCGGCGGAGCGCGCGTTGGAGCGTCGTGAGCGACCAGATCGCCGCGCCATCCGCTTCGCGATCTGGCATGCGGCGGGCCTCCGCTAGCATCCGGTCACGGTCAGCGCTGGTGTAGGTGGGGCAGGGCCGCCAGCATGTCGCGGCACGAGGGCATCGAGCCCCACCTGATTGAAGCATGCGACCACCTGGCCAACCGCGTCGTTGGAGCGGCGTCCTGCTCGTTGCGCTGCGGCCTGATAGGTCTGCCCATCTGCGACGGCTAACAGTGCGTGGGCACGGGCAACATGGCTGGCGGGCTCACTCGTCGCTCGACTAATCTGTTCCAGCCAAGTTCGCTCTTCTACGGTAATCGGCCGTAGTGGGTCGTTTCGCCGTCGCGTCATGCACCGCCTCCATTGAGCTATCCGCTACGAATGATAGTATAGGCGTCTTTGTGAAATGGCGACGTGCGGGACAAGTGACCCACTAGTGCGGCTGCCACAAGTCGCGCAGACCTCGACACCCAGCGTTTGCGTGTGCTTGCATGGCTGCCCGCCGGCAAACAGGGCACGACGGGGTTGACCTCTGGAGTACTGATCGAGAAAACCCGTACAGAAGCTGCTCCCATTGTACCGAGCCGGGACATCCTTGGCGTTGTTGGTTCCCTCACTTGGCAGGATGCACACAGCAGTTTGAACATGGGCTGACGCTGTGGCTACGTCAACGCAGGCCAATCATTCTGCCGCGGCATGTCCCCACTGGCGTCAACCCTGCGGTGGCTGAGTACACTCCCATATCCCGACCTGTGACAGGAGCGTCTGGTCCGCCGTGCAGTGCATGAGAAGCGAGCAGGGTTACTGCTTCGGCGTACCGCTACCCGACTGCACGATGCCAAGGGCACCACGCCCCACGAAGTTGAAGGCATGCGTCACGATGGGGTATTGCCCATCCTCTGCCGTTGCAAATTCAATGATCGCGCCTTGAGCCGGGGAGAGATCAACGGCTTGAGCACCGAAGTGACCCGGATTATCCCGCGTGAGCTGCACCCCCTCTTTGATCACCGTATCGAAGATCGTACCCACGATGTGGAACGAGCTATCAATACTGGGGCCGGCGTTGAGTAAGAAGATGCGTACCCGTTCGCCCGTACCGACTTGCAGCGGGTGGTCTTTGTATTGGTTGGCAACACCATTGAAGACCACAAAATCAGGCGCCGGGGCGGCTGCAGATGCTTTATCCAGGTTCGTCAAATCATGCTGTGGCCCAAGATACCACTCGCTTTGGACCACTGCAAACTCTTTGTCGACCTTCGGCAAGCCTTCCTTCGGCTCAACGATCAGCATTCCATACATGCCGTTGGCGATATGATGGAGCGCGGGCGCTGTCCCACAGTGATACATCCAGACGCCAGCATATTCCGCTTTGAAATCGTACAGCTTTTCCTCTCCTGGCTTGATCGAGGTCATTTTGCCATTCCACGCGACCTGGCTCGCATGGAAATCGATCGAGTGGGGTAATGTATTGGTCGCCGGATTCTTGAGGTGGACACGGACCATGTCACCCACATGGACCCGGATCACGGGACCAGGTACGGTGCCGCCGAAGGTCCAGACCTTTTGCACAAAGCCATCGGCGACCGTCATCTCTTTTTCTTGAATCACCAGATCAATGTCGTGTGTCGTTCCGGCCAGGGCCTGCGGTGCAGTCGCATCATGCAGGGCATATGTGGCTGCGTTCGAGTCGGGTTGGACATCGGTTGCTGGTGGTGGGCCACCATGATCGCCACCTGCATTCCCACCCTGCACACCGACGGCAGCCGTCGCACCAACAGTCATCGTGCCTTTCATGCCGGCTTGCGCGTGCCCTGGCACCGAGCAAATAAAATTGAGACCGGCCGCTGGAATATCAAGTGCAGCGGTCTTCGTCTCGCCCGCATTCGCAACAACCTTGAGGCCAGTCGGGAACGTCATATCGTGGGGCACGACGCCGTCGTTCACGAACTTCAGTGTATACCGACCGGCCGTCGCCACATCGATAATCGTCGGCTTGAAGCCAAGATCGAACGCATGAACTTCTATGGTGCCGCCCGCCACAACCGTCGCAGCTTGAGCGGACGCTCCCCCCGTGCTTGTGGTCGTGCTCGTCGCTTGACGTGCTGCTCCACTCCTGACCGTTGTACTCTCAGCACGCACCGCTTGACTTTGAGGAATACCGCCACTGTGCTCCGCACGGCTGGTGGGAGGCAGAATCGTATCACAAGCGACGATGCTGAGAATGAACACCAACGAAATGACGATGCTGCTCACGCGGTACAAGCTGTTCATAGCGCATTCCTTTAAGATAGAACGCTGCGCTGCCGGTGCAGCACACGAGGGACCGGAGGGACCATACCTACACCCCAAGCATAGCAGTCAGGAACGCATGGGAAGTTGTGAAACCTTCACCACTGGTGTAACGAACGCAACAAAGCAACGCTTGGGATACCCGCTCCCCATGTGGCCCGAAGGTAGACCTAGGAGGGAGGATCGTTAAGCGCTGGTGCGACACGTTGATGTCGGGGTTCAACCGACGAGCATGGGGCGGTCATGCTGCTGCAAGGTGGTTACCGGCACGCGCGGAGAACGGAGTGATTGTGACGGTGAAGGTATTAATACGGTCAGTGAATATCTATTCACCCACGTGGAGCTGGGGAGGTCTATCGTATGAGGAGAGCATAGGTGGCCGGTATGGCTGCACACGCTCAACGCAGGTTATAGAGCACGAGGTGATGAATGATGACTTCCAATGTAGACGTCGCGCCAAACATGTTCTTCGATGTCCAGACGCTGAATGAGATCGTCGCGCGCTATCCACAAACACTCCCGGTACTCCAACGCTTTGGCTTCGATACCTGCTGTGGTGGCGGGCTCGCGTTACGTACTGCGGCCGAGCGTCACGGCCTCGAGCTTACCGAGGTCATCGCTGCGCTCCAGCTGGTCGTGAACGAGCAATGATCGCGACGACACGGCTGTTTGTACGTTCAGCCTTGCTCTTCCTGGTTGGTGCAGCCCTCCTGCACCTATTGTTTTTGAGCGGTATCAGCCAGGTAGGGGCCGCGGCAATCCATCTCATGATCTTTGGCTGGATCACCGCGATGATCCTGGCCATCAACTACCATACGTTGCCAGTTTTTTCTGGGCGTGCCTTTCCCTATCCACACCTGATCGGGATCCATTGGGGAGCCTTCACGGTCGGCGTGGTGGTGGCAACGGCGGGTTTTCTCGGCAGGTGGTCAGGGTGGATTGCGGGTGGCCTCGTGTTGCAACTCCTGGCAGCACTGCTGCTGGCGGTGAATACGTGGCTTCTCGGCATGCGAGGTTCAAGGGATGGTCCCCATCTGCCACTGCCGTTTCCGGAGCAGGCTGAGATCGATCGGCTCGGGACCCAGGCGACGATGGGTGCCGGGTTGTGCCTGCCTTTGGCAGTATTGTTCCTGCTCCTAGAGCAGCAGGGCTGGTTGAGCGGCGAATGGCTCCTCGCGGCCGAACACCTGATGACACTTGGATGGATCATGCTCATGATTATGGGCATGGCCTACCATGTGCTACCGCGCTTTGTCGGTGGTCCCACGCCCCGGGGTGTCCGCGGCGTCATGTGGGTCCGCGCGCAACTCCGCTTCCATTGGCTCACACTCGGGCTGATGATTCCGGCACTCGCCTGGAACTGGGAGCGTCTCTTTGCGCTCGGCGCAGTGTGTATGACGGTGTCGCTCACGTTGTTCGCGTGGACGGTCTGGCCTACCTTCGTGGTTCTTCGGCTCACTCCGAGACGATCTTCCGCCAACAATATGGACCGGGCGCAATGAATAGCTTGAGTATCCGCTGTCTCAAAGCGGCGTTTGTGTGCCTTGCACTCGGGGTCGGGCTCGGCGTCCTCTTTGCCTTTGATCGAGCACGTGGCACCATACTACGACCACTCCATGCGGAATTAAATCTGTGGGGGTGGGTCACGCTCTTGATCTACGGGATGGCCTATCATATGCTGCCGCGCTTCGCGGGGCGGCCACTGTCAGCTCCGCAGGTCGCAAGCCGGCAAGCGTGGATCGCAATCGGCGGTGTGTTCCTCGTGAGCCTCGGCTGGATGGCGAGGTATTATCACGTGCCTTGGGCGCAGGGAGTGATGGTGCTGGGAGGCATATTCCAACTAACGGCAGCACTCCTCTGGGTCTGGCTGATCGAACACGTGGTCAAACCCGCGTAGGGGTTGCCCGCAGGAGGAATCAACGCATGCCTGCTCCACAACGCGTACGCTTACTCATGATGCTGCTCGCCGTTACCGCGATGCTCGCGGCACTCTGGGGAGGACTTCTCCGTATTGGCTGGCACTGGCCACTGCTGTTACGCCCACTGCCCCTCGCCCACGGACCTTTAATGATTTCAGGCTTTTTAGGCACGCTGCTTAGTTTAGAGCGCGCGGTTGCACTCCAACGGCGCTGGGCATACGCAGGACCGCTGTGTTGTGGCCTGGGAGGTCTATTGCTTGCAACGGGCGCAGGCTTCCTCGGCCCGGTGCTGCTTATGGTCGGCAGTGGCGTGGTCGTTGCCATCTTTGCTTCCATCCTTCATCAGCACCTCTCGCTCTTCACGACGACAATGGCAATCGGTGCCCTGGCCTGGCTTGTCGGCAATCTTCTATGGCTTTTT
>JBBRHB010000352.1:0-5747 GCA_038223355.1 Chloroflexales bacterium | reverse complement strand
GGCCTAGCCACTCGAGTGGTTCGTCGTATGCGCCAGCGGGGTAGCGCGAGTTGCCTGAGAACAGATGCGCCGCCCATTGCACCGACGGCCTGAAGTCGCGGTAGGGCAGGCGGTGTAGCAGGAAGAGGTGCGCACCGTCGTTGGCCCCCAAGTTCGGCGCATCGCCCGAGGGCGCGTCGGTGAGTCCGGCAAGCCATCGGCTGGCCGCCTGGCAGCGTTCAAGCCATGGTGCCGCGAAGGGTTGCTGGCCGTACCAGCGGCGGAATGTCTCTGCAAACGAGCAGGTGTCGAGCAGGACCCGGTGGTAGTTGACGGAGTGTTGCGAAAACGACCCGTCGGCCATCACCAGCCGCGCCAGCCTGTCCTCCAGCCAATGCCTGCCAGTGGCACACCAGCGCGCGCCACGCACCGCCAGCGGAGCAGCTGCATGGCGTGCCAGAAAGGCGCCAGCCGCAAACAGTGCGGCGGCCTCGGACGTGCCGTGGTTGTTGTCCTGCCCGATGGCATATAGCATGGTCGGCGCGATGCGCCCGGCATGCTGTGCAATGAGCCGCGACAGCGCCGGCAAGGTGGTGACGCCGGCCCGGCGGTGCAAGAGCTCGGCGACCAGCAGCAATTGCATCACCCGGATACCGGACTCCTGACCACACTTCCACTGTAGGCCGGCGTTGCCCGGGTTTTCCTTGCACCAGCTGGCCAGCCACTGCTCGATGGCCATGCGGATGTCGTCGCGCTGCGTGCATAGCCAGCCCAGCGCCAGGATCAGCAGGCCGTCAAAGCGCGCCTGTTCCCAGTAACCCTTCACATCGCCACCGGGCAATGCAAAGTCCGGCAGCTGTGTCCAGTGGTCGAGCGCCGTGTCGGTGTCGATCTGAGTCATCAGGCTGCGGTGCCACCTGGGCGGGAAGCCGGCGTCAACCCAATGGTTCGAGAAAGTGGGCAATTCGCCGGCCATCACGCGGTCGGCCAAGCGAGTCCAGGCAACCACGTCGGCGCATGGCGGCGCGGTGGCCGCCGCCGAGGTCCAGTCGAAGAACGGCCCGGTGAGCGGCGCTTCGATCGGCAGGATGCGGCGGTAGATCCCTGACTTCAGCAGCGCCCGGTAGGTCGCCACGCGCAGCAGGTTCATCGGCCCGAGCCGCCACAGTGTGCGTGCCTTGGCGACTGCCCGCTTCAGATGGACTGCCACTGCCGTATCCCGCGGCAAAGCGCAGCAAGTGCCGTGCATGACCCGACAACAGCTTCGCCGGCAACAACAGGCGCCACCGGCAGTGTGCCTTGTCGCTCGCTGGCCGTCACCATTGCAAGCTCGCTGCATGCGCGCATCCACAGCATCACCGCCTGCGGGGCTTGCCCGGCTGGCGGTTCAAGCAATCCGCGATGCCCGGCGGGCGTCAGCCGCTTCGGTGCGCCGCAGCCGGCGCTGTCGGGAACTGCGAGCCCACAATGCAGGCTCATGGCGGTTGCGGTGGACCTCATGCGCGGGGATTGATGGATCTTTTCTTTAGTTTCAGAGCAGGCTTTTCGATTAGCAGCTACGAAGCACAAGCCACGAGCAGGGTCAGGAGAATGGCACTCCAAAAACTGGGAAAGGCCAGCACAAGCAGCAAGTTGATGATTGGCATATGCCAGATGTACGCCCCATAGCTCAGGTCGAAAGACAGCGGAATATGCCGAATCCGAAAGGCTGCCCAGAATATCAGGCCGATATAGCATAGAAAGTATAAAATGCCCAACCGGTTGCCTGTTGAACCAAAGAGCGCGCCGTCGCCGTGGATCATCATGGCGATAATTGGTAAGCTCTCTCCTGTAAGAAGTATTCATTACAAAAGTTTTAATTCATGAATTTAATTTTACGCATGCCGACTTGATGATATATAATTCTGCGTCGCAAAAATGGATTTTTATGCCGCGCATCTTTATTTTGTCACTCAGCACCGAAGATAGAAATAGACTTCATCTGCTTATCGCTCGAGGAGAGAATTGGCGAGAACGAGAAAGAGCGCAGACTTTACTGTATCTAGACGATGGTTTTCCTACTGCCGAGGTGGCGCAGTTGCTGAACATACATGCTCGAACTGTTGGATCAACAAGGCGGGAGTGGTTTAAATCTGGTTTTGATAGTTTGCCGGATTTACCGAAGACCGGTGCGCCGAGAAAAATAGCTGCGGAGCAAGTTGAGAAAATCGTCGCAGCAGCAACATCGCAGCCTTTGACGGCCCCGCAATTGTTGGCCATGCACATTGCCGAAGGCGGCACGCCGGTTCATCTGAACACCTTGATGACTGCACTCAAAGCTGCTGGGCTGGTCTGGAAGAGAACGCGGCACTCTCTAAAAAAAACGAAATGAGATGGCATTCAGGGCGGCGCAGGTGGAGATCGAGACACCAAGGGAACAAGCTGCTGCGGGCAAAATCGTACTGGCCTACGTTGACGAAGCGGGCTTTTCCCAGGTTCATCCCAATCGCAGCGCTTGGACGCCAACCGGCGAACGTCACCTCATTGAAGCCAAGCGTGGCGAGCGACTCAACGTGCTGGCCGCCATGATCTCCAACGGCGAACTCTTTAGCGCCAACTTCTGGGAAACCACAACTGCTGCTGCATTTTCAGGCTTCCTGTCCTTGCTTCATAAACACGTCGCAAAACCGATAACTGTCATTCTCGACAATGCATCCATCCACAAAGCAAAGTCGGAACGTCACATCATTGAACACCTAAAGAAACAAGGGGTTACCTTGTACTTTCTACCGCCCTATAGCCCGGAGCTCAATAAAATTGAACGACTCTGGCACAAGTTGAAATACACTTGGATGGCGCCAAAGTGTCGAGATGCTACGACGCTCAAAACTGACATCGATGAAATTTTGTCGAAATTCGGATCGAAATTTACCTTTTGTTTTTAAGTAAATAACATATTGGATAGAGCTTATCGCGAGCAGCGGGAAATATCCCGCAATGGATTGCAAACGCGTGAAGTTCTTTGCGGCCAGAATTCCGCAGCCAAACATCCAACCCCAAACGATGGGCGTCAATGCCAGGACATCAAATGCGGACTTGTCACGATAGACCGTAGTGTTCAAGAAATCCGCCCCTCGCAGGTAGATGATGAACGAAACCACTGTAGTCAACAGCACCAAATGCTTGACGTGCCTCTCAAACCAAACAATGAGCGGCACGCTGATGTAGAAAATAATCTCAGTGGTGATGGTCCAAAGTGACCCGTTCATGACCCCAACACCAACATCTCGAAATATTCCCGGATTATAGGCCTGGCCAATCGTCACCTGCAGGATGATCCATCCGAAGTAGTTCAGCGAGTGGGCAGCGAGGTCTTGCCACCCATGCGCAAACAACGCCACAGCGGCGCCGCCTAAGGTCACCGCCAGCAGCGCCGGAAAGAGCCGTAGAAACCTGTTCTCGAAGTATGTTAGACCTGGCGCGTTAAGGTAGGAGGTGTATATAAGCAGCCCGCTCACAAAGAAGAATGCGGGCACACCTGGGAAATGTGCAAATACATCTGGAACAGGATGCTCCAGATGCTCCGCAGCGTGCATGACCACGACCTGGAATGCAAATAGCAACCTCAGCCACTCCAGATTATTTAACCGCGAAACCATCTTCTGCCTTCTGAACTTTCACAGCATGCGCCCAAGCGCGGACGACTCTAGAGTTGCAAGGCCGGCTGTTGCTGCAGCAGCATCGACACGCGGATCGTCACGTCTGCGACATCGAATACTTCACCAGGCGGGATGGCGGGCACACCCGTTTCCACAGCTTGCAGGAAGGCCGCTGCGCAGGCCTTCTGACCCTTGTCCTGCTTCCAGAGGTTCATCGAGCCGAAGCCTGGCCAGCCGAAGCCCTTGAGCCTTCTGAAGTTGTCGAGTTGCAGCACCCGGCCGGCCACGAACACCTCGACCCGCTCCTTGGGGAAACTGGCTGCGCCGTTGGCCAGGTACATGATCGTGCCGAACGAGCCGTCTTCGAATCCCAGCGTGATGGACGCCTTGTCCTCGGTGACATCCACGCCTGGCGTATCGCCCATGCGTCGCGCCTGGATCGCCACCACCGGGCTGCCGGCCAGGAAACGCATCAGGTCGATGAAGTGGCAGGCTTCGCCGATGATGCGGCCACCGCCCACCGCGTCGTCCTGGGTCCAGTGGTTCGCGGGTATGGCGCCGGCGTTCATGGTCATGATGAACGCCTTGGGCTCTTTCACGGGCTGCAGCAAGGTCTTCATTTTCTGCACCTGCGGTGAGAAGCGCCGGTTGAAGCCGACCATCAATTGCGGCCCGCCCTGGCCTTGACCGGCTGCCTGGTGCGCCTGCGCAAATGCTGCCTGTACGTCCGTTAGCTCACCCTGGTTCAAGGCCAGCGGCTTCTCGACGAACACGTGCTTGCCGGCACGCAGGGCCTGGGACACGAACAGCGCATGGCTGTTGTGGCGGGTGACGATGACCACGGTGTTGATGACCGGATCGGCCAGCATGGCGGCGACGTCGGTGGTGGCCTCGGCGAACCCGGCCTTCTCGCCGTGGATCACACCATTGATGCCTCCTGCTGTGACGATGGTGTGAAACTGCGCTCCTGCGGCCTTGAACGCCGGAATGAGCATGCGCGAGGCATAGTTTCCAGCGCCGATGAATCCGGTAACCACTCGCTGGGCCTCAAATCGGGCCGTCTGTCTGGACACTGCTGCCGCGCCTTGCGACAGCGTGACGCTGCGCGCCAGGCGCCCGACGACCGGCGAATCGTATTGCAGCAGGATCCCCAGCCCGGTCTTGTCGTCGGTGAGGGCATCGTAGGCCTGCGCTGCATCGTCAAACGCAAAACGGTGCGTGATCAAGGGCCTCACGTCGAGTTGTCCGCTGGCCAACATGTCAAGCACCGCCTCGAAGTTGCGCTGCTCCGTCCATCGCACGAAACCCAGTGGGTAGTCGTGGCCCCGCTCTTCATAGCTCGGGTCGTATCGGCCCGGGCCGTATGAACATGACACCTGAAAGCTCAGCTCCTTTTCGTAAAAGTCAGTGCGGTTCAATTCCAGCCCGACCACACCCACCAGCACGATGCGTCCGCGCTTGCGGCTCATGCGGGCGGCCTGCGTCACCGGATCCGTCGATTTGGTCGACGCGGTGATGATGACGCCGTCCACGCCACGGCCGCGGCTGAACGCCATGCCGGCGGCGACCGGGTCTTCGCCAAGCCCGGGATTGCAGGTGATGGCCCCAAATTGGCGGGCCAGCGCCAGCTTGCCCTCATCGAAGTCGATGGCCAGCACACGACAACCCTGGGCACGCAGCAACTGCACAGTTAGCAAGCCGATCAGGCCGACCCCGGTGACCACGAACGACTCACCCAACGTAGGCAGGGCGAGACGCATGCCCTGCAAGCCGATGCTGGCCACGACCACGAACGTGGCGGCTTCGTCGTCGACAGCGTCCGGGATGTGGGCACACAAATTCTGAGCCACTTTCACGATGTCCGCGTGCGGGCCGTTGGAAACCACCCGGTCACCCGCCTTGAAATCGCGCACGTCGGCCCCAGCCTCGACCACCACACCCACGTTGCAGTAGCCCAATGGCAAGGGTTGCGCGAGTTTGGACTGGACCGCCTCGACCGTCGTCATCAGGCCATCGGTCCTGATCTTGTCGAGTACCATCCTGACCTTTTCAGGTTGTTGGCGGGCCTTTTCGAGCGGCGAGGCGCGGCCGAAGCCCACCAGCATGCGTTCGGTACCGGCGGATATCAGG
>JBBRHB010000351.1:0-5809 GCA_038223355.1 Chloroflexales bacterium | reverse complement strand
CGCTCCATTATCAGAAGGTTTATCCGTCCGGACGCAGGATCCACAATTCTGTTTGTTGGGTGCCAGCCAACACGACGGGCGTGCCAGCGGGCTAGGAGTGGGGTTTGCGACGCCTCACCCAAATCCAGCCCTCTTGCTCGGCGATAGTATGATCATCTGGTTGGATCGCTGTACTAGCGAGAAAATCACAGCCGGCAAGCACACATAGGCAAGCGTCAATCAGATGTTGGTTTTGAAGCAGCTTGTTACGGTCGTCAGGCAAATCAAGCTGGATGCTGGCAGCGTCGAGCAGTACCTCACGCGGGAGATCGCCGTCGGATCGCTTGTAGCCGCGTGCCGTTATGCCGTAGGCCGCCAAGGTCGCCGCCGGGTAGACTTCAATTGCCCAGATACCGATATCAAGGGCGGGTGTCCAGGCAAGTGAAACTGTTCGTCCGGTGCGCTCCCGTAGCTTTTGAAGCAGTTCGAGGGCAGCGATAGCAGTGCGTGCGATGCGGTCGGCGCCAACGTCGAGGGAGCGTTTGCCAAGCTGGCAATATACTACATCGTCTGTCTTACGCCGGAAGAGTTGATTGGATGCGTGGGGTAGGGGATTGCCCGCGCGATGGGCTACGAGCGCCGGACCAAGCGAAGCTGGCCACCCGAGCGGAGCGTCCAAGGCCAAGAGGGTAGGCACATCTTTAGCAATCCAGCTTATAAGCGTGTCAAGGAGCGTCTGAGGACATGCAGCGGTAGCGACTTGAGCCACTGTTCCACGTTGGCCATCCCATTGCCCGAGCGCCAGGCCGACCTGCTGCGGCTGGACAGCACAGTCAATACCGATTACCACAGTCGGTTTATTCATGAGAAGCACATATCAAGCTCTTTAGACTTTTTTGCACGAAATGGGCTGTTATCCAATATCAATAGCTTTCTCTTCCTGTATGCAGCACCCACAACTCTGTCTGCGGTGGCGTTAGCCAGCGGGCACCGTCGGCCTCGACCGCAATCTCTTCTTCCAAGCCTACATAGCCGCAAGAGGTGGGCGCGCCGCATTCGAGTGTGAAGACCATTCCTGCTTCGACGCGCCCAAGCGGCGTATCGCCATAGCGATCCCAGCGTGGCCCAAGCAGTACCCCGCCATCATGGGTCGCCCGGCCCACACCATGTCCCAGCGCGTGCTGGTATGGTTCGAGGCCGGCCTCCTCAAAGGTAGTCCGCGCGATAGCATCGACTTCGTAGCCGAGGACGCCGGGTTTGATAAAGGCGAAGGCGCGTTCGATGGCCTGGCGGACCGTCGCGAACACATGGAGGACATCGGCAGGCGGATCGGGCGCTTCATCACTCGCGACATACCAGACGCGCTGCTGATCCGAGCAATAGCCGGCGCGTCGCACACCAAAGTCGATGTGGACAACGTCCCCCGGTGCAACCTTGAGTTGGGTCGGTCCCGCATGGCCGATTGATGAGGCGGGGCCGGTATTGACGATTGGGCAGGTGTCATCTGGCCAGGCGGTCGTCAGCCCGCGCTCGGCCAGGGCGTTGTGCAAGGCGGCAGCGATCTCATCTTCGGTGGCGCCGGGCACGATATAGCGTGCAGCGAGCAAAAACAGGTCGTCAGCGGCTTCCGCCGCCTGAAGTAGCAAGGTTTGCTCGGCGGCCGTTTTACAGGCGCGGAGTGCGCCAATAAGCTGCTGGGCCGATACGAGTCGCTCGCTATAGTGCGTCCCTTGTAGATGCTGGAGCAAGCGTAAGTAGAGACCATGGCTTAAGCCATCGGCGAGTACATCGCTGGTCGAATAGTTGATCGCAATGTGCCGGGGAGCCAGGTGATGCAGTGCAGCGCGTAGCGCGTCGCCGATACTCGCATCATAGCCCACAACCTGCGTAAATAGGCCGCTTGCTAGGACAGGAGCTTGATCGAAACGACCCACAATTGCCGTCCGCGTACCATCCCGCCCGATCAGCAAGGCCGACTCCCAGGTCAGATCGAAGGGTGCAATCATGGCGAGCGCTGGATCACCGCCGAGCGATGTTTCACGAACCAGGATGAGCCAGGCGTCCAGGTCACATTCGGCTAACAGCTGTTGGGCTTGTTCAAGTTTTTCAGCATAAATCGTGGGCTGCATATGGACCTCGTAGTGCGGAGAGTATAAAGGAAGCCGGGTAGATGCATATGCATCACCCGGCCTACAGTAGCAACCTCAACCGTCAGAGCGCCGCGCTGTAAGCTAACCGTTCTGGCCGCTCAGGAATTTGCTGGCAAGGAAGGCAGCGGCACCGGCCATGGCAAGCTTGCCGCCTGTGCTGCCGAAGATCGAGCCAAGTGCGTTCGGAGCTTGCTGCGCAGCCTGGGTCGCCATCTGACTTAATTGCTGCGGTTGCGCGGCTTGCTGTGGAGTCATGTTCTGGGGATACCCCGACCACGGGATATTCGGATCCTGATGGGCCTGCTGGAACTGCTGGGCCATCTGCTGACGTTGCTGATCGGGCATTTGGTTAAAAGCATGGGTATGAGCTTGCTCGAGAGCTTGGGGGCTGGCCTGGCTGGCGAGCTCGCGATAGCGTTGTGCCGCTTCCTGGTCGGAGATGCTGTTGGGATCCTGCTGGTAGCGTTGAGAAAAGTCCTGATACTGCTGTTGATTGTTGCCCTGGCCTAAAAACTGAGCTAAGCGATCCATGATGATGTTCCTTTCATTACACGGTCTCTCGTCGTCAGCCATGCGACGACGCAGAAGTTGCTACCGGTAAGAGCAGATCTTAGACCATCATTTTATTTTGTATAACGCTTGTGTAACCGTGCTTGGCATAGCGAAGAAGACGGCAAGCAGGATACACAGCGCTAGACTGGCCGTGGCACTCCAAAAGGCCAGGGCAAAGGCTACTAGATAGAGGAGCGGACCAAAGCGATATTGTTTGGTCACACTTTGGACGATCTGGGCGTCGGTCTCCGGGTCGAGCAGGCGCCCGTTGTGTGACGCATAGGCCCACATCTGGTTGAAGGCCACGGCCATGGCGAGCGACAGGCCGCTGTAGACGAGCAGGGCCACCCGTCGGTCCGGCTGCAAAAGGTAGGTTGCCAACATTTCTGTGGCAAAAGGAATGGCGGTGACGACCAGCAGCAACAACCCATTGAGCAGCAGGAAAAAATGGTCGGTGCGCTGGATCAGGCGGAACAGGGTATGGTGGTTGACCCACATAATTAAGATTGTCAGGAAGCTAAGCGCATACCCGAGGTAGACCGGCCACTGCTCCAAAAGGGCCGCGGCTAACCCGTGGCCCGGCTGCAGATCTTTGACCGCTGGAACACCCAGGTTCAGCGCGAGGAGCGTGATCGCTACTGCGAACACACCGTCGCTGAACGCCTCGAGCCGGGTCGTTTCCATTCCCGACGTCTCGTGTGATGGTGCCATGCTGATGGCGAACTAGTGGTGGCTGTGGCTGGGGTGCGGCAGCGGTTTACCTTCGAGCATCAGTTCATCGATGTAGCACCAACCCCACTCCTCACCGGGCTCGTAGGATTGCATAATGGCGTGGTTCGTGGCATGAAAGTGCTTGGTCGCGTGGGTATTCTTGGACGAGTCGCAGCAACCTACGTGGCCACAGACTAGGCACATCCGCAGATGCACCCAGCGGTCACCTAATTCTACACACTCCTTGCAGCCCTGACCGCTCGGCGTCACCTGCTTAATTTGACCCTCATGTTCGCATACGGTTGCCATAGGTTCCTCCCTTACGTAATGCGCGATGCATTCCCCATTAAGCCTACCATATTACGAGTCGACCGTTTATAACTACAGGGAGCCGCCTTTGTGAGCGCTTCGTCTATTAATGCTGCGCTGGCGTTGCCGGTAGCCAAAGCGTAAACGAACTGCCCCGGCCGGGAGTACTGCTGACCTCCAGCCGGCCACCATGAGCTGCAATAAGGTCATGCGCGATCGGTAAGCCAAGGCCCATGCCTTCAGGAAAACGCGTTACGCTTTGCCCTCGGTAGAAGGGTGTAAAGATGTGTTCTTGGTCCACCAAGGTAATGCCAGGACCGGTATCACTCACGCGAATCCAAACCGCGCTCTCCTTGACGCCAGCACTGACGGTCACTATGCCGCCGCTTGGTGTGTATTTGATAGCATTGCTTAAGAGATTATCCAACGCTTGGCCTAGCCGGTCAGGGTCGAGGTCAAGCGTTGGCAAGGCTGGGGGGACCTTCACCTCCCATTGGAGCCCCTTGCCTTCCGCTAACGGGCGGCGCAGCGCGAGGATGCGCGGCAACCAGTCACTCAACGCAATACGGTGGAATTGGAGCTGCCAACTCACCTCGACTTGACCATAGAGGCGAGATAAGTCATCAAGCAGCCGGGCGAGCCGGATCAGCTCTTCGTCCATGCCAGCCAGCAACTCCTCGCGCAGTTCGCGATCATCGTCGGCACCGCGGCGTAAGGCTTGGATGGCAGAGCCTACCGCGCCAAGAGGACGTCCTAGTTCATGGACAACGTTGGCAAGGAACTGGCGTTGCGAGCGGTGTAGCAGCTCTAGTCGCTCGGCCAGGCTATTAAAAGCTTGTGCTAGTAGATTGATTTCAACCGGACCTTGCTCGGGGATGCGCACCGAGGGTTGGCCATGGGTTAGGTTATAGACCGCAGCGGTCACTCGCCAGAGGGGTCGGCCCGTGTTCACAGCTACGACCAGGCCGATCAGCGCACCAACGAGCAGACCTGAAGCAAGCACGCCAATGACGAGATAGCGCACACGTAGAAAGCGGTCATACACGCTGGCACGCTCGTAGCGTAGTTCAATCGCTCCCAGGATCTGCCGCGTCGGGTCATCAACGACCGGCACGAATACATCCACGATCAGGGTGTGAATTCCACTACTGTAGCTGGTCTGGACGCTGTCTTTGCCGGCCAGAACCTTCGCGAGACCCGGGAGGTTGAGCGTCTGACCCGTTTGGGTCGTGGTCGGATTGATCGTGGTCGCGAGCAAACCTCCTGCGGGAGTGTAGACCTGCACCTGGGGAGCCACCAGCTGATCAAGGTCGGAGACGAAGAGCCGGGCTTGCGCCGGTTCCTGAAAGATGGCAGGGTTCTTACTCGCGATGTCGGCGACCAGTACCGCTTCGCCTTCGAGTTCGCTGGCGAGGTCGGCCAGCACCACCTGACGCTCCACTACATAAATTAGTGCGAGGCCCAACAACGGCACGATAACAAGTACCGGCAGGGTGTGGCTGAGTATGAAGCGGGCCCGCAAGGTGCGAAACATTATGGTATGACCGCTTCAAGTTTATAGCCCACACCCCGGACGGTGATGAGGCGCCGGGGATGTTGCGGGTCATCCTCTAGTTTCTCGCGGAGCCAACGGATATGTACATAGACCACCTGTGGTTCGCCTACATACCCCGAACCCCACACACGAGTCAGGAGGGTCTCCACGGAGACCGTGTGTCCTGCCTCGGAAGCGAGGGCATGTAGTAGATCAAAGCCACGCGGCGGGAGATCGACAGGCTGGCCTGCGACCATGACGGTATGTGCAGCCGGATCGATCACGAGGTCCCCGATAGTGAGGGGTGCCAGCCCAAGTCCGCGTGCCGGTGCCGGCTGAAATCGGCGCAACGCGAGCTTGATACGGGCGAGGAGTACGTCTAGGTCGAAGGGCTTTGTAATGTAATCATCGGCCCCAAGCTCAAGGCCCAGCACCTGATCAAGCTCGCGGCGGCGCGCAGTGAGGAAGAGCACCGGGACGCTCATATGGACTCGCAACGAGCGGAAAGCCTCAAGACCATCGATGCCAGGCAAATTAATGTCTAGCAGCACGAGGTCAGGGGCATCACGGTGGG
>JBBRHB010000350.1:0-5811 GCA_038223355.1 Chloroflexales bacterium | reverse complement strand
CGGGCGGTGGTGGGGCTGGCAGAAATTATTCGTGGCCCCTATACCGACCCACAGCTTGATGATCCAAAGCGTGTCGTTGTGGATGTACAAGCGATTAAGCCCGTCAAGCGCGTCGTCACGCTTGGTACAATCAAGGCTAGTGCGCAATTTGCGGAGTTGGCGCTGGTCAGGCAATCACGTTTATCGGTGGTACCGGTGCCAGAAGCACAATGGCGGGATTTACTTGAACTTTCCGCATTGACATAAATTCCAGAAGATACTGAAAGGGATGGACCATGGAACTGGAGGCCGTGCTGACACGGGGCGTAGCAGAAATTATTATTGAGCGTGAGTTGCGCGAGAAATTGGCGACCGGCAAGCCTTTGCGCCTAAAGCAGGGCTTTGATCCAAGCCGTAGTCATATGACTATTGGGAATGCTGTCGGCCTGCGCAAGCTACGCCAGTTTCAAGAATTGGGCCATCAGGTGGTGTTGATCGTGGGAGACTGGACCGCACAGATTGGCGATCCGTCCGGCAAAGACGAGACGCGTCCACGGCTCGACGCAGCCAAGGTCAAGGAGAACGCTCAGACCTTTATGGAGCAGTTCTTTCGGATCGTTGACCGGGAGCGCACCGAGGTCCGCTGGCAATCCGAATGGTTTGGGGACTTTACGCTCGAAGATGCTTTTAATTTGGCGGGGCGCTTTACCTTAGCCCAAATGCTGGCCCATGAAACATTCCGTAAGCGCTACGAGGCAGGTGGGGCGGTAACGATGCTCGAACTGATGTATCCGATGCTCCAGGCCTATGATTCGGTGGCGATTAAAGCCGATGTCGAGTTTGGCGGTATGGACCAAAAGTTTAATATTCTGGCCGGACGCGAATTGATGGCTTCGCTCGGCATGGTCCCACAACAAATTGTGCTGGTGCCGCTGATTCCAGGTACAGATGGCAGTCTAAAAATGGGGAAGTCACTTGGCAATTCGATCGATATGTTGATGGCCGCCGACGAGATGTACGGCAAAGTCATGTCGATTGGCGACGCGGTCATGCCGGTGTATTTTGAAACGCTGACCGATGAGCCGCTTGACGAGGTACGAATGGCCCTACACGACGGCGGTAACCCACGTGACCTGAAGATGCGATTGGCACGCTTGATCGTGAGCGAATTTTTGGGGCCAGAAGCTGCTCAAGCGGGTGAGGAGGCGTTCATTCAGGTCTTTCAGCAGCACCATCTGCCCACGGAGATGCGACAGTACGTGCTCAGTCAGCCGATGGGCGTGGTCGATGTGCTAGTAAATTCTGGACTAGCGCCTAGCAAGACCGAGGCACGACGCCACATTGATGCCGGCGCGGTACGTTTGGACGGTGAAAAGGTGGCAATGGCTGAGACAATCCTGCATGGTGCGGGTCAGGTCTTGCAAGTAGGCAAGCGCCGGTTTATCCGGCTCGTGTCACCGGCAGCCTAAGGACTAGGTCGGGGCGACTGGCGAACTGAGCGCAGTCCACACAAGTCGATGGCTGATCGCCCGGAAGTGGCCCCAGGCGGCCCAAGCCTCCCGGTCGGATGAGCCAAAATCGGCGCTAACATGCTCGATGAGGTCGGCTTGGGCCGGCAGTTGATCAACGGCCATTTCCCAGAAAGCTGCATGGTGCTCGGATGCATCATTACAGGCCAAGGTGCCGCCGACCTCGTCCACTAAAAAAGCGACGGTGAAAAAGACGGATTGGTCGTCATCGGCACGCCGGTAGTCGACAACAGCAAGCAGTCGGCGTACGACGATTGCCAAGCTGGTTTCTTCGGCAATCTCGCGGATCAGGGCATCAAAAATGCGCTCGCCATGATGGATGCCGCCCGTCAAGAGGCGGTACGCTCCCGGTGGATAGCCCGTTTTGATCGCCGTGAGTAGGCACCCATTCGGCCGGCGGATAACCATACATACTTCCCCGACACGGTCGGTCATGCTGACCGGCTCGAAAGCGTCGGTAGCGAGCAAGGCCGTGGTGTACAACGGAGATCCATAGCGTTCTGCCAGTAGTTTGAGTTCGGGTGTCATGTCCGCAATCATGCTCATCATTCACCTTGCGCGCCGCAGCCAGCGCGGCCGTTGATGGACTAAAAAGAGCCAACCCGCGACGATCCAACCGAGCCAGCCCAGGATCGACCAGCCAGAATGTGAGGCCCATAGCCAAAGAGCTAGGAGACTACGGGCACCGCCGACGACTAGGCGGTCACGGATCGGTATAGCAAGCGGAGCCGTCCAATCGATATCGGCTATGCGCGTCAACCAGCCTTGCTCGACACAGCCTTCGAGTGAAAAGATATGCACTGTGGGCGTATAGCGTACGGCGATCTGCAGATCACGGACAAATGCGGCCCAGGTCAGTTGATGCGCCTGTGCCCCGGTGACCGGGTCAAGCACGACCCCGCCGCCCGTTGAGCCTATCGCCAAACCATTAGCATGGACAGCATAGCTGCGTACGAAGGCACCATTGAGATCATTACCGAAGAGATCGCGCGGTAAGATACTGGAATAACACATCAGTACCTCTTCATCGACTGGCAAATCGACTACATCAAAGATGCGCTGCACCAAGGTGGTACCGGCGCGGCGATCATCCACGATCAGCGGGATCTGATACGCATAGACTGTGTAGCCATCATGGCGGATGTTGGCGACCAAGTCAGTATAGGCGCTTTGGGCTGCGGGGAAGAGTGCGTTGCGCTGTGAGCGCCATAAGCGGCTGAAGAGCGCCCTACGTGTGTGGCGCACGGATTGTACGTCGGCAAGGGATGGCTCCATATCTAAGCCCACGCCATCTAATTGCAGTTCATATTGCTGGAGCCACTTACGAAATTCCGAATATGCGGCAAGGGCGTGAGGATAATTTTGGAGATTAAACCAATAGCCTGCTGTCGCTGGCAACAAGAGCCAGCCTACTACTGGCACATGGTGGACATTCAACAGGCGCACGGTGAACGCGCGCTCCTCACTCCAGTCGGACATGGCGAGGGCCACACCATAGCCGTGGCTGACCAGGGTGGGTAGGACCTCAGGCCGAGCAAAGAGTTCTGTCAAAGCGTGTGGTCCGAGTTCGCAGAAGAAGATCAGGTTGGGACCACGCGGTGGTGTGGTGTTCGTGATAGGCCTTTTCCTTCCCCCGTGGGATGGGCCAATCATACCATGCTCAACGGGCGGCCGAGGGCGATCAGACACGAGATCCCCCATACGTAGAATCTTATAGGGGCCTAAAGATAGGCTGTCTGGTCATAGCCTGCAAGATCGGTTGCACCCGCTAGGTCCGCGCGGTATGCTATAAGGCAGCAAGCCATTGGAGAGAAGTTGATGCACCACAAAGTAGTTATTATTGGGTCAGGCCCGGCGGGCCTTACTGCAGCGTTATATGCTGCACGAGCGAATCTTGCACCGGTGGTGATTCGTGGTTTACAGCCCGGTGGCTTGATTGCGACGACGGACGAAGTCGAAAATTATCCGGGCTTTCCTGATGCCGTGAACGGTTATGATTTGGCCGATAAAATGGACCGGCAAGCGGCGCGCTTCGGCACCACGTTTGTTGACGGCTTGATCCAGGATGTTGATTTTAGCGAGCGACCATTTCGGCTAACAACCGATGGTGGCGAAGTATATACGGCCGACACGGTGATTGTGGCGACCGGTGCATCACATCGCAAGCTAGGTGTCCCCGGCGAAGATCGGCTAGCCAACCACGGTGTCTCGTATTGTGCAGTCTGCGACGGCTTTTTCTTTAAAGACAAGCGTATCGTAGTGGTCGGTGGTGGCAACAGTGCGGTAGAAGAAGGCTTGTTTCTGACCCGCTATGCCAGTGAGGTCTATCTCGTCCATCGGCGTGATGCGCTGCGGGCCGATCCGATCATCCAGCAACGGGCCTTGAACAATCCCAAAATGAAGTTTATTTGGAATACCGTCGCTACTGAAGTGATCGGTGATGGCAAAGTCGAAGGCATTCGCCTCAAGAATCTCCAGACTGGTGAGGAGGATATGCTCCCAACTGCGGCTGTTTTTCCTTACATCGGTCATCTTCCTAACACGGACATCTTTGCAGGTAAGCTTGACATGGATGCGACTGGCTATATTTTGAGCGATGGCCGTACCCACACGTCGGTGCCGGGGGTTTTTGCCTGCGGCGATGTGGTCGATACCATCTACCGCCAGGCGATCACGGCTGCAGGCTCGGGTTGTGAAGCTGCGATGGAAGCCTCATGGTTCCTGGATGAGCATGAGGCAACGGCCACGGCTGTACCGGAAGCGCTGGGTCAATGGTAAAGAATAAGCGTCGGCATGCTATAATCGAGTTACCACGTCTACAAGGAGGAAGCTCATGGAGATCACGCACCGGCGATTGAATCGCATAGACATACTAATAATAAGCGGGCGAATGCAGGCTGTCGAGTCTTCCGAATTGCAGGCACAACTCAACCGCTTATTTGCTGAAGGTCGTTATCGCATTGTGCTTGACCTAGCGCATCTCGAGTATGTTAACAGTCCCGGCTTGCGTGTATTGATTGAAGCCCGGAAGCGGGCCCGCGAATGGAAACTGAGCGAGTTTGATCGCGGTGATGTACGGATAGTCAACCTGCCGCCGCGCATCAAAGAAGTATTTGATCTCACTGGCTTTACATCGCTTTTCCACATCTATGACGACATGGTTGACGCCGTTGGTAGTTTTTAAGGCTTGCTCGAATGTTGATCACATATGTTGCGTGAGCGCCAACCTGCGGACCTAATTCCTATGATTCATGAGTCGACGCTGGAAGTGCCGGCCCGGCTTGAGGCGCTAGCATCCATTAGCAATTTTGTGGTGGACGCAGCCCGGGGGGCCGGTCTTGATGAACACGCGGTTTGGGAAGTGCAACTCGCAGTTGACGAGGCTGTCACAAATGCGATTGTGCACGGCTATCACGAGCATGAACTGCGCGGCACCTTATCGATCAGCATTGCGCAGGAGGACGGTAAGTTTGTTGTCAGCTTACGGGATCAAGGCGCGCCTTTTGATCCTTCGCGCGTACCCGAGCCTGACCTCGTGTCTCCTTTAGAGCAGCGCAAGACGGGCGGTTTGGGATTATTTTTGATGCGCAAGCTGATGGATGACATTACCTTTGAGCGTGAAGCGAACGTTAATGTTTTAAGGATGACCAAGCGCTTACCACCGAGCGGCCTGCGTTATATTGCACTAAGTGGTCGTATCGACGCTTCGGCGGCTCCTACAGTCCAGCGCACGGTACATCACGCGATGAAAAGCGGCGGTCGTTGGATCGTCGTGGACATGGCGCAGGTTACCTTCCTTTCCTCGTCGGGTCTACGAGCCTTATTGATGCTGAACCGGGAGATGCAGAAAAGCCGTGGCGATTTACGGTTGTGCTCGCTGCAACCGCATGTTGCGGAAGTCTTTCACTTGACCGGCTTCGATCAAATCTTCCCACTATATAGTTCGCGTCATGAGGCAGCCGCGTCGTTTCCCCAGGCGTGAACGCGTGAGTGTAAAAGCGCCATTCCGGTTGCGAAGTGTCTTGGTGCCGCTGCTCGACGTATTGAATCTGCGACAACGGCGTATTCAAGAGCTGTCATTACTTAATGAAGCAAGCCGCGCGATTATCCGCGCTGAGCTCGACGTCGATGCGTTGTGCGAACTCGTGTATCAAGAAGCCTCGAAAGTGTTGGATACTTCGTGGTTTCATCTGGCACTCTTCGAGGAGTTGAACTACGAGCTCAAAATTCGCATTCAGAATGGTCAGCGCCTGCCGGCGGAAGTCTTCAATCTCAGTGAGAACGAAGGGCTGATGGGCTGGAT
>JBBRHB010000349.1:0-5813 GCA_038223355.1 Chloroflexales bacterium | reverse complement strand
GAGCTACCCCGTGGCCGAACTATTCATCGCTATCTTTGTCTTGACCGCGGGGTTGCCCGAGAGTCTGTTGAAGCTCGTCCTGCCGGCCATCGGGCTGCTGGCGGTGGCCTTGGTAGTGCGCATGGTCATTCCGCGTCTGCGGTTGATGACGCCACGAGCGTGGCGCGCGGCCTGCAGCCTATTACCTGCACTGTTGCTAGTCAGTATCCTGACCTGGGCCGGTAGCGTTAATGCAGCCAATGGAGCATGGTTTCCATCCTCACCAACCGTGGGCATGGCTGCCGGCCAGACGACGTTAGCCTATTGCAGTCCGGGGGGTAATCCGCTAGCGATGGACCTTGACGCACCGGCGGTGCCGGCAGCACGACCGGCGCCCATCGTTTTCTTCATCCACGGTGGTGAAGGACTGCAGGGCAACCGCCAATTGGATGGAACCGACGGCGTTTATCTAGCGCGGCTGCGAGATGCGTTGGTTAGTCGTGGCTTTGTTGTCGGTTCGATCGACTATAGCCTCGTTCCGTTTGGCAAGTTGGTCAACGAGGTTGAGCAGTCCAAGTGCGCCGTGCGCTTTTTGCGCGCACATGCCAGCGAGTTGGGGATTGACTCACAACGGATTGGTGTTTATGGTTTCAGCATGGGCGGCTACTTAAGTGCCATGTTGGGTACTGTCGGACCGCAGGCAGGCTTCGACGTAGGACAGTATTTGGATCAGTCGAGCCGTGTGCAGGCAGTGGTCGACATGTCGGGACCGACCGACTTGAGCAATTGGAGCGGTTCACCGAGTTGGGTTCAGGATATTGGTCGCGCCTTGGGCGGAGGCGGTAACTCCTCACTAGCGAGAATGAAGACCATTAGTCCGCTGACCTATGTCGCTCCCGGCGATCCGCCCTTCCTGATCATGCATGGCACCGACGATTGGTTCATCGCCCCCCATCACTCCCAGGATCTGGCACAACGGCTACAGGCAGCCGGTGTGCCAGCAACCCTGGTGATGGTGCAGCATAATGGCCATGGTCTGGCCGCACCCACTGCCGGGCAGACCGAGCAGCCTAATCCCGATACGTTAGTACAGATGATCAGCGACTTCTTCGTCAGGACGCTCGCACCCTAGCCCGCTGTACGTTTATCCACGAGGTGCAGGGCCGCGCGAATCGTGCGCGCAAGCTTGCGATTCACGCGACCTGTCGCTCTGCTACAATACAGGATGTGGAAACAAGAGACCTCCTGGACGAACGCGCTGCCGACTACCGTGTTATCGAACTGTGGGGTGCACCGCAAACGATTGGCGCACGGCATGCCCGCTACTTGCGACCGGTCGGCACGCCCTTTAGACCATGGCCCTGGGAAGCTGACCGCGATTTTCTACGGGCCTGCGTAGCGCTGGTACGTGATCTGGCACCCTGGCTCTGGCAGGAAGTCGCGACCTTTGCCGAAAAGGTCGGCTTGCCGGCGGAACGTGGTCTCTTTATCCGGGCGGGCTCGATGCCCCAGGGCTGCTCGGCGGTGGCGTGGCGCGCACCAGACGGCCATATCCTGGCGGGTAGGACCTATGATTTTTATACGCGCATGGCCACGCGCCATTTGCTCGAAACAACACCGACGCATGGGCTAGCGCATCTGGGAATGAACGGCGGCTTGATCGGCGGACGCTATGATGGCGTTAACGAGGCGGGCTTGTTCATCGCTTTGCATAAGGTTATGACCGACCGGCCAGAGCATCTGGCGCCGGGCGTGCCCTACCACTTGCTGCCGCGCGTGGTATTACAGCAATGCAGGACGGCAACCGAGGCGGCCGATTTGATTCAAGCGGTGCCACACCTGGCATCTTTTAATTACACGCTGGCCGATCCGATGGGAAACTTGATTGGCCTGGAGTGTTATCCTGGACGGCCAGTCGTGCGGCGGACTGAGCCAGAGGTTATGGCGGTGACCAATCACTATACCGCTGCCGAGCTGCGGCCCTTAGAAGGGGCGCGACCGACGGCCGGCTCCGAGCGGCGTAAGACAGCGCTCGAACGCATCATGGAGCAGCAAGGTGAGCCATGGGCCGTTACGCAGGCGGCAGTCAGCGATCATGCGGCCGATGTCTGTTGCCATCGCGAGTTCGGCGCAACATTATGGGCCGGTGTTTTTGACTTGACGGCCCGCCGGGTGGCGTATTGCTTCGGCGCGCCCTGCCGCAATCCCTGGCAAAGCTTCGCCTTCCCCGGAGACTAAATGGCTATCAATCCGTATTTACAGCCCGGTCGCATCCAGGCGGCGCTTAACACGCTCGGCGTTCGACCAAGTAAAGAGCTGGGCCAAAACTTTTTGATCGATGCTGAGGCATTACAAGCGGTGGTCGATGCGGCCGACCTACAGCCGGCTGATACCGTGATCGAGGTCGGTCCAGGGCTGGGCGTCCTGACGTACGAATTGGTGCAACGAGCCGGACAGGTGATCGCCATCGAATTTGACCGGCGGCTGGCTACGCGCTTAACCGAAGCAATTGAGGCACCTCAGTTGCGGGTCATCCAAAGCGATGTACTGCGGATCGAACCGGCTGAGGTTGTTGGCGCAGCCGGACACTACAAACTGGTGGCCAACCTCCCCTATCAAATTACCTCGGCGATCTTACGGCACTTTCTGGAAGCGGCGTTGCCACCGGAGCTTGCAGTCGTGATGGTCCAGCGCGAGGTGGCCGAGCGCATCGTGGCCCGACCACCACATATGAGTGTGCTCGCGCACTCGGTGCAGCTGTATACAGTGCCGGAGATCGTGACATGGGTGCCGGCTGCCGCCTTTCTCCCGGTGCCAAAAGTTGCCTCGGCGGTGCTAAGACTGCGCCGCCGTCCGCAGTTGGCGGTCGAGGTTGACGATGTCGATGCCTTCTTTCGAGTGATCAAGGCCGGCTTTCTGCAGGCCCGTAAGAAGTTGGGCAATGCGCTGTCGATCGGGCTGGCCAGCTTTGGTACCCAACTAACCAAAACCGAGGCTATCGAACTGTTGAGAGGGGCAGATATCGATCCTGATCGCCGTGCTGAAACCCTGACGCTTGAAGAATGGGCACAGGTTTACCGCGCACTGCAGCAACGAGTATCTACCGTATAACATCGCAGCCAGGAAGCGAGAGGCCGCATGCTACGTGAGCATACGGCCTCGTTTATGATCAAGCAACGTGTCAGAACAAGTGAGGTACGTCAGCATCAAAGTAATGCTGGGCCACTGCACTCACAATGAACCCAAGCATGAACCAACACATGACCAGCAATGATTCATTCATGGCCCCTCCAGCCTGCTGCAACAGTACAGCAGAAGTTGTGCCTCGTTTACCAGCATACCATACCAACCGGCACTATGGATCACGCAGTTTTGTGCTTAGCTGGCGACAGGGGTTAGGTAACCGGCTCGGGGTCGATCTGGACTCGCAGCATGTCGGGTACTGCACGCCGAATCTGGCGTTCGAGACGTGCCATCGTTAGATGGACCTGTAGTAGTGGCATGGCAGCAGGAAATCCACAGCGCAAGGTGACGACAACGCCACCATCGGTCAGGAAGGCTTCGACATCATAGACCCGGATCTCGGATGGACTTTGTTCCAGCGCGGTACGTATCTGTTCCTGGGCCTGTGGATAGCGGACTGCTGGTTGCACCAGGTCGCGGCGAGGTTCGAGATGCACTGCAACAGTGGTTGATGGAGGTAGCTCACCGCGCACGACCGCATCAAACTCCTCCGAATAACGATGTGCTTCGGCTAACGGCAGCGAGGCCGGTACTTCGAGGTCGACATCGACACGCATGCCGTCTTGCAGGAGAAAAATATCCACATTATGCACATGCAGACCCAACTGGTGCGCTGCAGCATAAACACTGGTAGTGTAGGGCTCGCCTTCTGAACGGGTCGGCTCAACGTGGACAACGACATCCGCGCCCGCCAACTCGCTACGCACCGCCGATTCGACACCTTCGGTGGTGTGATGAGCTTCTTCGAGGGTTTGAGAACGCGGCACCTGCACACTTACATCGACATAGGCTTGATTGCCGACAAAGCGCGTGCGCACTCGTGGGCTACCGGTGATCACGCCCGGTACGGCCCCCGTCACATCTTCCAACTGTTCGTTCAAGTTGCCGGGCACATCATCCATTAAAGCGCGCACGGATCGTAGACCCAGGCTCCACGATACATAGAGCGCGACCAAGGCTACACCAACGGCCGCAAAAGCATCGGCGCGCTGCGTGAGCCAGGAGGGGATAGTGGGAATGAAGCGCGCCAGGCCGGTGATGGCCAAGCCTACGATGACCAGTACAGTTCCCACCATGTCGTTGGCGAAGTGCGCAGCATCGGCGGCGAGCGCCTGGCTCTGGTAGTCAGCGGCAGCTTTGCGGAGTGAGCGTGAGCGCTGCCAGTCAATGGCTAGTGACACGAACATAATCACAAAGGACCAGACGGTAATCTCTGGCACCTCGGGCGTGATAAAGATGTGCTGATAGGCCTTCCAGAGCACCCAGCCGGCTGTAACAACCAGTAGGCTTGTTTCCGCAAGTGCACCAAGGTTTTCGGCCCGGGCATGGCCGTAAGGATGGTTCTCGTCCGGCGGCAGGTCGGCAACGCGCACGACAACAAAGGTCAGGGCCGCCGCCAGCAGATCGAGCGATGAATGTGCAGCTTCGGAAAGAATCGACAGGCTACCCGTAGAGAAGCCGACGACGAGCTTTAATAAGGTCAGGATAATACCGGAGGCAACCGATCCCAGTGCCGCGGCGCGCTTGGCAGCATGTGGGTCGGCCTTCACCAACGTCATAATTGCTCAACTTTGCGGTACAACACTTGCAGATGATCACCTATAAACAAATAATGGCAGCTCAACATGCAACTTTTGAGCCAGCCAAGGCGTCATAAGTGTAGAACGAATGTTATTAAGGAGTATACAATGAACCCATCTGGACGGCTTACCCGTAGTTCAACGGATCGCGTGATCGCTGGTGTTTGCGGTGGATTGGCGAAGCAGTTCAACATCGATCCAACACTGGTGCGTGTCGGCTTTGTGCTGTTGACACTGTTTGCCGGCATTAGCCCGTGGATCTATTTGTTGTTATGGGTCGCGATCCCGAGCGACAATTCCACGGCGACGAACTTTGGCCAACAGCTGCAGCAAAACCTGGGTGAAATCCAGCAAAAGGCGACGGCGGTGGTTGAGCAGGTGAGCGATAAAGTGCAACATATCAGTGGCCAGCAAAACCAGCCTACGCCGCCAGCCCAAACACCATTAACGCCACCGACCACGTCAGTGATGCCCCAACATCATGATGATGGTCCTACGACCGGCCCGACGACACGGTTGTAAAGCACAACAGCGGGGCATAAAGAAAGAGGAGCAGGTAATAAAACCTGCTCCTCTTTTGTGTGGTTGCGGCGGATGGATTCGAACCACCGACCTTCGGGTTATGAGCCCGACGAGCTGCCACTGCTCCACGCCGCGATAATGAAATCTCATAGCTGCATAGACCTCATCTCCCAGAGGGTCATCCCCCCAGTACCCTTGGCGCTACGCCGTTGCACGACCCGGTTCGGGATGGGACGGGGTGGGTCCAGCGCGCTCAGTACACAGCTATGAGATTTGGATGCACGATCCAAATTTACAAGCAAACGAGCAAAACAATCTTAGCACTTTGGACAGCCACTGCTAAAGAATTGACTGACCAAGCAAGCCCTCGGGCCTCAGTACGGTTCGGCTAGACGCTCACACGCCGCACACCGACCGCCTGTCCTACCGGGTCTTCTTCCCGGGCCCTTACCAGCCTCGCGCTGCGAAGAGGCTCGTCTTGTGGCGGGA
>JBBRHB010000348.1:0-5816 GCA_038223355.1 Chloroflexales bacterium | reverse complement strand
CCCGCGTCCATACGGTCGGTTCCATCCAGCCCGCACCTGCCGACGCACGAGGAAGCGGTGGCGCACGTGGTGCTTCCTGATCTCTACTGTCCGTTTCCGTCAGCCATTAACCGGCATGTTGAGGTCGTCGGTCAGCAGACCGTCGCGTGGGCTCGTCGATTTACGCTCCTGGAGGGGCATGCTGCCTACGAACGTCTCGACGCGACGTACGTCGGGTTGCTGACCGCACGCGCCCACCCATACACGCCGCTTGACGCGCTCCAGCTGGTTACCGATTGGACGACGTGGCTCTTCATTTTGGATGACCACTGCGATGAGTTAGGGATTGGCAAGCATCCCACGCACCTCCAAGCGCTGCATCAGCGCACCCTCACGATTTTACGCGGGGCAGCGGTCACTGACCACGATCCGCCGATGCTGCATGCGCTCCACGATCTGCGCGACCGGCTGTTGCTCAAGGCCTCGATCGACTGGATGCAACGCTTTATCACCGCCTGCCAGGAGTGTCTCACTGCGTCGATTTGGGAGGCGACCAATCGTGCTACTGGCAGCATACCGGACGTCACCACGTATATTAACAAGCGCCCGTTTACCGGTGGCATGTATCCCTATATCGCCCTCTTTGCGATCACCGACGACCTGCAGCTCCCCAGTGCCGTACGTGAAGACGCCCTGGTCATCCAACTCACCCGGGCTGCCATCAACGTCGTCTGTTGGGCGAACGATATTCTATCGCTCGGCAAAGAGATGAAAATGGGCGATGTGCATAACCTCGTTGTGGTGCTGGAGCACCACTACCGCCTCTCCCTCACGGACGCGATTGCGCGTGCTGCCGCGCTGCATGACGCCGAGGTCCGCTCCTTTATTAAGCTTGAGCAACGGTTGCCCCCGTTCGGGTCCGCCATCGATCCTGAAGTCCACCGCTATCTCGGCATGTTACGCTCGTGGATGCGTGGCAATTTAGACTGGTCATACACCTCCTCCCGATACCTGCTCACCCCATCCATGGTCGGCGATGGCGCCTAGCGCACGCCGAGGTTTGAGTGGTGCTGGTGAGCCGGAACGAACGGAACGGACCCCTCTAGGCGTTGTTCGTGTCCTACACGACGCCACGTTGAGGTACACGCACCGTGAGCCAACACATGCGGCTACCATCGCACATGTGGCAGCCATCGGCAGCGGATCAGTCGGGAGCAAGCGTTGCCCGTGACCAGACGTGTGCCAATCTACGCCGATCATGCCGCGCAGCTCGCACGGCTCCATCAATTTCTGCGCTGGATTGTGCCGAGCAATTGGGGGTTTGCGCTGCTTGCTGCGATCGGCTTTATCGTCTTTCGTGATCTTTCAACGGGGATCATGGCCGTCGTCTTGATGCTCGGTAGTGGTGTCTTGTTTCGGGCACAAGTCCTGGTACAGCGGGGGCGTTTGCACGAAGCGGTCTCGACGATCTGTGTCACCCTGCTGGGAGCAAGTGTATTAATCGTCCTGCTCCAGCCTGCGTTATTCTCAACGCTGGCATGTATTCCGTTATTAGCGGTGACGCTCGCCCTGCCCTACCTTGATGGTCGTTCGTTACGCTTCCTGACGGGTGCCGCTTTTCTGACAGCCGTTGTTGTCGTCCTATGTGGCGAGTTTGTGCCAGCATGGTCGCGCTTACCTGCATGGTTTGTGGATGGTTTCCGCGTCGCCTCATTAACCACCACGATTGGCTTGGTGCTCGTGCTCTTATGGCAGTTCAGCAGCCGGCTCACCGATACGCTGGCGCGTACCTGGGCGGCTGAGGAGCGGTACAGCCTCGCGGCCCGTGGTGCCAATGACGGCCTCTGGGATTGGGATCTGCTGACCGACGAGGTCTACTACTCGACGCGTTGGAAGGAGATGCTCGGCTATAGCGAAGATGACGTGGGCACGAGCCCTGACGAATGGTTTAGCCGGATCCATGAAGATGACCGCATCCGCGTCAAGGCCGAGATGGCGGTGCATCGCGACGGCCTTACTCAGCATTTTGAGAGCGAACACCGTATGCATGATGCGACGGGGCGCGAGCATTGGATTCTCGCGCGGGGCTTAACCGTCTGCGATCAGGATGGGAAAGCCATCCGCATCGCTGGCTCCCAAACTGATATTAGTGTGCGCAAACATGCGGAAGCGCAGCTTATTCACGCTGCGGGTCACGACGCCCTCACCGGGTTACCCAATCGCGTCTTGTTCATGGAGCGTCTTGGCAAGGCGGTCAGGCAGGTGCGCCATCATCCGACCTATCGCTTTGCCGTGCTGTTTCTGGATCTTGATCGCTTCAAAGTGGTCAATGATAGTCTCGGTCACACGGCTGGCGATGAATTGTTGGTTGAGTTAGGCCGGCGCTTGTTAGCAGTGGTCCGTCCCGATGACATGGTGGCGCGCCTCGGCGGCGATGAGTTCGCGATTTTACTTGCTGGGATCCCGCATCTTCAGTTTGCTACCTCAGTTGCGGATCGGCTGAACGCGCATATGGAAGCACCCTTTATCGTGCAGGTGAACGAAGTCTTCTCAGCCATCAGTATGGGTATTGTCTTCAGCACGGCTGCTTACGAACAGCCGGAGGAGGTCCTCCGCGATGCCGACATCGCATTGTACCGGGCCAAAGCGCTGGGTCGTGCGCGCTACGTTGTCTTCCAACGAGCCATGCATCTTCGCGCCGTAGCCGTGCTCCAGCTCGAGCTGGATTTACGTCGCGCGATCGAGCGCCAGGAGTTTGTCGTCTACTACCAACCGATTGTTTCGCTGCACACCGAGCAGATGACGGGCTTTGAGGCGTTGGTGCGGTGGCAGCATCCCCACCGCGGGCTCCTTGGCCCTGCGGACTTTGTCCCGATTGCCGAGGAGACTGGCCTCATTGCCCCGATCGGCTGGCTGGTGCTTACCGAAGCCTGCCGGCAGATGCGCATCTGGCAGGCCCACTTTCCTGGCGATCCGGCGCTCACCATGAGTGTCAACTTTTCCGGCACGCAATTGGCACATCCCGACTTTACCAAGCATATCAAGGCCATCGCGCGGGATCTTGGCCCCAGTGTCCGCTCGCTGCGGCTCGAAATAACTGAAACGGTCATCATGGATTATGCTGGCTTTTCTGCCGACGTGCTGGCATATCTGCGGTCGCTCGGGATCCAGTTGCACATCGACGACTTCGGCACCGGCTATTCATCATTGAGCGCCTTGCATCAATTTCCAGTCAGCACGGTAAAGATCGACCGCTCGTTCATCGACCGGTTGGATGCCACTAGTCAGCATGCCACCACGATCGAAACGATCCTGACTCTGGCGCATAATCTGGGGCTTGATGTCATTGCCGAAGGTGTAGAAACAGCAGCTCAGTTCCATCATCTGCGTCGTCTGGGCTGTGACTATGGGCAGGGCGATCTCTTCTCGCGAGCGGTTGATCCCGACACGGCGACCACGTTGCTTGGCCAAGCTGGGATCACCAGGGTAGTGCCGCTCGTTTGAAACTGGCGTGGGCGAGCGGCGTCGGCACGTAGCGCACTGCGCCGGTTTCGTTGGGGTGTGCTGAGGTGAGGACAGGAAGAGCCATGCGAGGGCGCGTTCACATGGGCTCCGGTGGGGACAGCTATGCCGCGGTCAAGACGAGCGTGAGTTCGTCCCAGGCGCGCACAAGACGTGGGGTCTGTGGCAGGCACGGGTCGCCACCCGGACCTCCGAGGTCGTAGAATCCGCTCCGGAGGTTGCGCATGAACCCGTGCCCGGCACAGATCGTTTGTGCGCACGGGAGCGTCTGGAAGCCGCGCATCGAGCGAGTCCGTCCTTTGAGATGCTGATGATCACGCTCGATTCGTTGTTGCACCAGTTTGCCCCGAATGTGCACCACCTCGGGCAGAACCACAGCAAGCGCCGGTGGGTAGATCGCCGCTTTGTCAGTGGTTGCCACATCGGGGGTTACGCCAGTACGCTCGACGGCCTGTGTCAAGAACGCGGTGGCCGCTGCGGTGTCGCGTGTCGGACTGACGTAGACGTCAATCACTTGGCCCTCCTCATCGATCGCCCGAAACGCATATGACCACCGGCTGGCGATCCGGATAGACGTCTCATCAATACTCCAGCGCTGTCCAACACGATGGCGGCGCGGGCGGGCCGCTTTCTGATAGAGTGGCGTAAACTGCTGGACCCAATCGAAGATGGTCGACGGATCAACGTGGACGCCACGTTCGGCTAACAGCTCCGCAAGATCGGCGTACGGCAGTCGAAAACGCAAGTACCAGCGGACGGCCAGAGCAATGACGTCGTCAGGGAACCGGTAGCCGTTGAATGCAGAGGCAGAGTGTGTCGTGAGCCGTCGTCCGCATGCCCGACATTTGTAGAGCTGGCGCGCCTGTCGGTCCCGTCCTGCCTTACTGAACTGCTCACTCCCACACTGATTGCACTGCATCCCGGTTCCTTTCTCCAAAGAATCACGGCGCAGTGTACCCTACATCAGCACATCCCAACGAAACCTGGTAAAACGACATCGCCCCGGCGCTAGGCCAGGACGGTGCAACGGTACTCGAGGTACGTGTTAGAAGCCGTGGCCCTTGCAAGTACCACCATTATTATCGCTGCTAGTACGGTCCGGGCAGATGGTGCTCAACCATATCGTGCCGATATATGCTGTGTGATACGGGGTGGCATAGCTGAGGTTGGCGTAGGTCAGGTTGGTCTGGCTGAGATTGGCATAGGCCAGGTTGGCATAGACCAGGTTGGCACCTTGGAAGTTGGCACGCTGCAAGGCAGCATGTTGCAAGGCGGCATGGTCCAGAACGGCACCTTGGAGATTAGCATTGGTCAGGTTAGCCCTGTAGAGCATAGCGCTGGTCAGGACGGCGCCGCTCAGATTCGTACCGCTCATGTTAGCATTGGTCAGGTTTGCCTGGGCTAAGTACGCGCCCGACATATCACAGCCCGATAAGTCTCGCCCTTGGAGGTTAGGAAAGTCCGTCGCAAAATCACAACTGTGCGCAGATGCATGCCCGAGGGAGAGCACGCTGAACAGTACCAAGACGACCAGGAGCAGGATACGTGGGAGGGTAAGCAGAGAACGTTGAATGGTGAACATGGCTGGTACCTCACTATAATGACGAACACGATATCGTTTTCGTCATCGAATATACATCAGTATAACATCAAAATGCTGTTTGTCAATGGGAATATATGTTTGCTTTTATAGCAAATTGCTATATCATTGATAGACGCAGTATGTGGAGAGGTCATACCTATGACTAAGGAAAAGCGCACTGAGGGTCACCGTGGGCCGGAGGTTGACCAGCGAACAAATGGTGATCGGCGGTCTGATACTGGTTCGTGGGATGAGCTGGAGCGTGGTGGTGGCGCGGAGCGCCGGGCGGTCGGGAGCCGACGCGCTGGTGGTGTGCCCCGCTCAGATCGGGTGCAAAGCCGCATGACCGTGTCCCTCCCAACGGAATTGCTCAATGCAGTTGAGCAGCTCGCGCAACAGGATGTGCGCTCCATCAACGGAGAATTTATTGTCTTGCTGCGCGAGGCCGTGGATGCGAGGAAAGCAGAGTAACGGGGCGTGTAGATCAAGCTCTGACTGTGATTGCGTTGAAATAATTGCTTTCTTCATGCTTCGTTGCCTGCGGCGGCAGCACGCAAATTGCGGTCGGCGCTGCCGAACAGCGGTGTAATACTTAGTACTACAGTTGTAGATGAGGTAGTATACGGCGTAGTGCGGTAAATGGCACTCCGGGAGGCGTCGATGGAGCAGCAGGTTGTATCACGTGAACTTGATCTCTTGGATGTGCAGGTCTGGAACCTCTATTGGGGCGAGA
>JBBRHB010000347.1:0-5819 GCA_038223355.1 Chloroflexales bacterium | reverse complement strand
GAGAATCCTCGTCCAGTCCTGATGCTGCGGTCACGACAACACGACGGCCCCACCGTGGCCGTTCATCAGGGTGAAACGATCAATGCGCCCGCCCTCACCGCCATGTTCAAGGACATCATTGCTAACAATCGCGCCGGCGGCTGGCGCAGATTGAAGCGCGCCAGCCGATTCATGGTTCCACCGCGCCACATGATCCGGGCTCTTCGCCCTTTTGGTTAGCGTGTATACGCGTTGGGTCAAGTTGAAGTCGGGTACCCGTACTGGCACCATCGCTCATCCCACTCGTTGTATGCCGTTCATGCACCCATAAAACCGGTTGGATGATGGTGGTAGCTAAGACAGTTCGTCACACATTCAGATGAGATATTCGCCGCTGCTCTGAATGACGGACCTATACTCTAGGATGCAGCTTCGACGCCGTCTTCGCGGTCGCTTGGAGTGGTATTTCCGCTTGAATCAGCAGACGCTCGATGAGTGTCTGCAAATGGCGGCGGTCGTCGTCGTGAATCACCGCTTGTTCGTGGGCGCGCTGCACAACGGCCGGGTAGCCCATGCCACGACGGGCCTGGTCATAGACCAGGGCATGCACCAACTCGAGCTGGCCATCTTCCCCTACCCACGCGGGAAACTCGACCCGCGCGACCTCGCGCCCGATCTTGAGATAAAAGAAGTGGATCAGATGCACGCCATATAGGTTAACATTGATCTGGGATTGGGAAGCAAAGACCGCCGAGCGTTGGCCTTCGGTCAGCATATCAGCGAAGAGCTGATGATCCACAATACCGTAAAAGGGATCATCAATGCGCTGCGGATAGCGCTGACGCCAACTGCGGACATCACCCCGTACATGCAACAAGCGCACCAGCCCGGTGACTTCTGGCGCGCGCGGTTGGCTCATATAGGAGACAACCGGGCAAGGTAAGGCGCGCATCGTTTCAAGATAACTCAGATAATCGGCCAGGAAGCGGTTTTGCAAAAACGAGTCGAGGCCTTGCAGCGACCAGCGAATAAGGGTGCCGTCCTGGATCGCCAGTCGTGGCAGCTCTTCAGGCAGTGACAAAGCGACTTCGGCTAGCGCCAACCCCTCGCGCAGGTCGCGTTCGGCAGCCAGGACTGCGCCTTCGACCGCATATTCACGACCGGTCTTGGTGTCTTGGATGGTAAGCTCGTGCGGTAGGTAGCCGAGTGTGGGGCGACTGGCCGCACGGAACAGGGGCTGTGGACCGTATTGAATGACGACCGTGCCGACGTTGACGATATAGCAGGCCGCGTTGCCGTGATAGTCGATGTCAATCTGTGAGCCGTCAGAGGCGGCGACGGTATAGGCCGCAGGACAGGGCGGTAGATCATGGCACAGGTCCATTGGCTCCAGTGGTTTAGCCAGCAGGAACGGGCTGTGAGCGGTCTCTTCTGCTACGGCTTCCTGCCAAAACTCCCAGTCGGCTGCCTGTTCATGTAGTAATCGCAGCGCACGCTCAACCCGATCCGGAAATTGGCGCAGATTGTCGCGTAGCATAGCGCTCATGGCGCGTACATCGCCGCTCAGTGCCAAGACATCAAGCGTCACATCATCACCTCTGAGAGATAAAGCCCCTCGCCCGTCGCAAAACGGGGAGGGGCCAAGTGGACGTGGTGGGGCCTTTAGATCCTTTAGGCCTGCGCAATGCGTGTGATCCACTGCTGGGGGTTGCGGATCTCGGTTATAGTCGGCAAATTCTCAGCGCGCTCCCAGACTTTGGTAGCGAACTCGATACCACGTTGCTCGACGATAGCATCAACGAATTTCTGGCCCTCGGCATATTGCGCCATCTTGAGATCCATTCCCGTGATGCGGTTAAAGAGCTGCTCGGCAACCGTGCGCCGCCCTTTGCGCTCTTCGATACGCTGCTCAATGCGTTCGAAATCAGGCAGCACATCTTTGCCAATCGCATTCATGATATGGTTCGAGTAGCCCTCAACCAGCGACATGATTGCCTGTAGCTCGTTGAATAGCGCACGTTGGGTGGGGGTCTGAATCATCTCCATCCAATGTTGGCCTTTGCCCCAGTTCTCCATGATCCGCGCGATTAGTGGACCAACGCCGCCGCGGATCGATTGCAACTGGCCGTTGAGCTCGTCAAAGTATTTACGCAACAGGCTGTTGAAATGTTCACGCACCCATGGATAGGCTTCGAACTCATAGGCGTGCGTCGTTTCGTGCAGCGCGATCCACAGGCGGAAGTCATGAGCATCTAGCCCTAGTCCTTCCTGAACCTTGGCAATATTCGGCTCGACAAAATACAACGCGCCGGCCGTGGGCTCGGGTGCCAGTAATGATAGATCATACTGGCCCAATACTTTGCGTGCCAGAATACCGAGCAGTACCCCAACCTGGACGCTCATGACCCGTTGGTTGATGCCGGCTGCAACCAACGCACCAACCGTGTTTGCGGTCGCATTACGGCGGTAAATATCTTCGATAAAGGTAAATAGCTCGCGGAAATTGGCGATATTGGCATCGAGCCATTGAGCACGATCAACAACCTCAACCCGTTCGACCGGCTGCGGCAGTGCCACGCCCAGGTAGCGCTCGATCAGCGGCTCCGAGTGGCGAACCATCTCGGTATAGTCGCGCTGGGCCTCGGTACGGTGGCGCACGGGCGCCTGCACGTTTTGCGAGGTCTGGACCGCAATCCGGCGGACCAGTTCCCAATTAATCAATTTCGTGTCACTGGCCATCGTTGATGGCCGCTTGCGACTGGCAACATAGCTATAGCCGAGACCGGCGACGGCGCCAGCCAGCAGAATCGTGCCCAGCCGTTTTACATCATTATTTGCTCTTCGTGGCATCTTTCCCTCAACTCCACCGAATCATGCTGACCGCAGTATGTTCCGGTGCTTATTTAGTAGCGTACCCGTCCTTCGCCAACCCGGCGGGTCATTTTGCGCTCGTCGAGATGTTCAAGCAATGCCAGCGCATATTTGCGGCTGGTATCAAAGGCGTCGCGGAGTTGCCCGACGGTGATTTCACCCTGCTCGGCCAGCGTCCCTTGCACCCATTCTACCAGTTTCGTATAGGCATCGCTGCCAAATAGTACGTCCGGGCTCACCCGCACCAGTTGGTTGGTATCAACCAAAAAGGCGATGAGTTCCGCTCCCAACAGCTCCCACTCGTTCCGTGCGGGTGGAGTAAACGGCGTGCGAGCAAATCCTTGTAACAACTGGGTTACCTGCCGCTGCTGCGCCGGCGTCAGCTGCGGTGCAAAGTTCGGCAAATGGGCCAAAGTTTCCGTTAATACGATCACTCCTGACTGGGCCGCTCGGGTAATGACCAAATTAAAGACCCGTGCGTTTGCCAAACCCAGTTTTTGGCGTAACGACTCGCGCGCCATCCCTACGCGTAGGGGGTACGACGTATGATAGCTGTGTAAAGTTGCAACCATAGTGTTACCAAGCTTGCTCCACTCGCCGGAACCAATAATGAGCGTGCCGGAGGTGATGAGTTCCTCCTCACCGAGTATGAGCGCGCCACCGGCGGTCACCAGTTCACGCAGCGCTGTCTCGGCAGGGGCAGGTGCCAGCCCGCTGGCTTTGGCTACTATGCTCCAGGGCTGCGGACCACCAGTCGCCAGGAGCTGGGCTAGCTGCTCAGACGGCGTGCCTCTGGACAGGGTTTCCAACGCGCGGATGACTTCTGCGCGGAAGCGGCGATGGCGCAGGGGCTGGGCGTCCACGATACGCCCGCCACCAATCGTGCGCGAGGGCGATGGCAGCCGGATAATACAGCGGTCACCACGTATAGCCGCGATCGGGGCTTGCAAGCGTAGTTGAACCCACCCGCTGTCGCCTGGATCGAGCACCTCACGATCAAGGAGGGCGACCGAGCAAGCGACTTCGGCGGAGCCGATAAACACGTCCAGCGCCGTGTTATGTTCCAACGGGGCGGCGTCCGCGACCAGCCGCAGCTTGAGGTCAAGCAATATCGTCGGCACAATCCCGCCCGGCACCGTCAGCACCTCACCGCGCCGGACTGCATCGACGGTGAGCCCAGCCAGATTGACGGCAGTACGCGTACCAGGCAGGGCTTGCTGGCTTTGGCTATGGCGCGATTGGAGACCACGAATCCGCCCACGTTGTCCCGAGGGTACCAGCTCAACCTCCTGCCCAACGTTGAGTGGACCATCGACTAACGTCCCCGTCACGACGGTGCCGAAGCCCCCAACAGTAAATACGCGATCAACCGGCAGCCGGGGCAGGCCACGGGCAACCGTGCGTGAGGGGAGGGCAGCGAGTAGATCGTCTAACCCCGTGCGAAGGCGATCAAGTCCCAGACCGGTACGCGCCGAGACCGGGATGATTGGTACATCCGCCAGGAGGGTGTTTTGCAGGCCGTTCCGAACCTCCTCCTCGATTAGCATGAGCCATTCATCGTCGACCAAGTCACATTTGGTCAGTACGACCAGGCCATGCTCGATCTCTAGCAAATCAAGAATATAGAGGTGCTCTTGGGTCTGCGGCATGATCCCTTCGTCCGCAGCAATCACCAGTAGCGCCGCGTCGATGCCACCTACACCGGCCAGCATATTTTTGATAAAGCGCTCGTGGCCCGGCACGTCAACCAAGCTAACGACGCGCCCCGAAGGCAGTGTCAGCCAAGTAAAACCCAGGTCAATCGTCATCTCGCGCCGCTGCTCTTCAGAGAGGCGATCAGCCTGCATACCAGTCAAGGCCTGGACGAGCGTCGACTTCCCGTGATCAACATGACCTGCTGTCCCAATCACATAATTCATTCGCATGTCCCTGCATCCGCAGCATTTTGAGAGTGGTTCTCACTTTGTGAAATATTTCGCTTGACGCTGTCTAGGCCGTCCCCTATACTACGAAAAGTGATTTATACAGCCCAGGCTGTCTAATCAGCCACGTATAACTATACTCGTTCTGGAGCTAGGAGCTGTTATGCGCATTCGGTATCTGGGGATTGGTCTGCTAGTGCTGTTGGGCATTGTCGCTCAAGCGTCAAGGGTGGCGGCTGAGCCACGCGTTGCAGATCCCAAAGCGGATATGCGCGCGCTGGACGCCAAGCTGACTCTGGTCCAACAAGCACTGGCCGTAGGTAACTGGGCGCAAGCGCGCAGTGCGTACGCGGGCTTTGACAGTGGCTGGCTGACGGTAGAAGACACGGTGAGGGCGTCGTCCATGACGAGCTACCGGGCTATTGAGCAGTCGATGGGTGATCTTAAGTTCGCGCTGAAGCAAGAGCCGATCAGCGTTGCGAAGGCGACCGCTGCCTTGAATGCTTTACACCAAGCCGATCAGGCCTTTTTGAGCGCAGGAACGACCACGACTGCCCCGCCCACCGATGCACCGACGCTCATCTCGATCTTACCGCAGCTCGACACAGCACAAGCAGCACTCAAGAGCGGCAACATCGTGGCGGCCAAGGCGGCGATTAATGCCTTTCGAACGGCATGGCCGGACGCTGAAGGTGTTGTCAAAATCAAGGATGCGGCGGCCTATGCGCGTACGGAAGATTTGCTGCCGGTTGCTGCGAATGCCCTGGCTGATGGCAAGCCGCAAGTAGCACAGCAGGCCATAACCGAACTACAAACAACGCTGACACCTTTTGCGACGGCCAAACTCACCTATACCGTCTTTGACGCCGCAACCATTCTGCTGCGAGAAGGGTTGGAAGCACTGTTGGTGATTGCGGCATTGCTGGCGTTCTTGAAGAAGTCCGGCAATGCCGACAAACGGCGCTGGATCTGGGGCGGCGGTATCTTAGGGATCCTTTGTTCGGTGGCCACCGCGATTGCCATCTATGGATTATTCCGCAGCTTTGT
>JBBRHB010000346.1:0-5833 GCA_038223355.1 Chloroflexales bacterium | reverse complement strand
CAAATTGCCGTGCTACATACTGTGGCGCAAGCCACCCGGCGGCTCCTTGAGCAGCATGGCGAGCTACGACTGGTGATCGGCCACGGCGGCGGCTCCTTCGGCCATCATTGGGCCGCCCAATACGGCATGCAGCACGGCATTCATGACCCGGGTGGTTGGCAAGGGTTCGCGCGCGTGCAAGATGCCCAGGGCCGTCTTAATCGTGTAGTCGTGGCGACCTTAATCGAAGCCGGCATTAATGCCGTTAGCCTCCAGCCATCAGCCACTGCTCTGGCCGAGAGTGGTGCTTTGCAACATTGGGATCTGACCGCCCTCACGGCGATGCTTACCGGTGATCTGGTGCCGGTGCTCTATGGTGATGTCGTCATTGATCGCGCTCAGGGTGCTGCCATCATCTCCACGGAGCAGCTTTTCGCCTACCTAGTTCCCCGGCTGAAACCGCAACGCTTGGTGCTGATCGGTGCTGGCGGGGTTTGGACCGCTGACCCGCATCACAACGCTCAGGCTACGCTCATTCCCACCATTAATCAGCACAACATTGAAGCTGTGCTGGACCAAAGTGGCGCTTCATATGGCGTGGATGTAACGGGTGGAATGGCTACCAAAGTCGCTACAATGTGGCAGATCGCACAAACAACGCCCGCCCTCACGATTCACTTCGTGGGACCGGGCGACCTCGCTGCGGTATGGGAGCAGGTAGTACCGCCCGGAACGGTGATGCAAGCAGGCGGCTAAAAAGGCCTGCGCGTTATTCTGCCGCGAGCGTCGTGATCGTTGGTACGCGGTCGAACATCCAAAAGGCGATCGGCATTAACAAGATCGTGGCGTTCAATGCCCAGGCCGTCAACATCCATAACAGACTGGCCCACGAGCCGATCAACACAAACCAGATGGCCCGCAGGGGTAGCGGAATGCGGTTAGGCTGTTGAACGAGGATCGCACCATTGTGAACTGAGACGCGCGGTGCTGCCGGCGAACGCAGCGTCATAATTTGCGGTATGCGATTCAGCATCCATAGCCCGACCGGCAAAAAGATCAGTGACAGGTTGAACAGCCAAGCAAAGATCGTCCAAACCAATCCTAACCACCAGCCAATCACAATAAACCAGACAGCCCGCAGCAGCAGATGCACGTTGCTGTTCATCATTGGCAGTGTCACCGACCCGGTTCGTTGTGCCCATGCCGATGCAGCCGCCGAGGCAGCCAACGCCGGGGCAATCATGCCGGGCGTGGACGGGGCTATACCGAGTGGCGTCGCGCAAAAGACACAGAAACGGGCTCCGGCCGGGTTACTCCGGTTACAGTTTGAACAGGTGGGTACCGGTGCGGCTCCTGCCTGTAATGTCACAGTCCGGCCGGTGGCTGCCGGAGCTGCGACGAGCGCCGTCCCACAACTACGGCAAAAACGTGCCGATGAATCATTTGGTTGGTCACAATGTGTACATAGCATCACTCGTTCTCCTAGGGTCTGCCGCTATGACGTCCCCAGGAGCATCATTGTTGCGTTACCAGCAAAAATGATTTTTTATGCCTCCGGCGTTGTTGCTTCAATCAGCTCGGGGTGTGCATGTTCTTCGATCTCAGGAAGTGATTTCCGGCGCACGCGCGGGACCGTCCAAGCGCCAACTAATGGGACCAGACGCGCTTCACCACGGAGCGCGAAAACCATGCCCGTAACCCAGGCCACAGCGAGTGTTAGGTAGACGGCGATTACTAACGAGAACAGCGACAGGCCGATCAGCGGTCCACCAACCGGAATCCAGGCACCGGACCAGGCAATCACTGCCCAGATGAGCGGTGCCCCGACAGCGGCGATCGCTATCGCGAGCGACTGCCGCGCGTGGAAGAGTGCAAACGGCTCATCGCGCCGCGTCAGCAGTACAAACAACGCTCCTGGGACACTTAGTAAATAAGCAAAGAATGCCAGGTACCGGCTCGAACTGCTCATGCTGCCACCTCGATTCCTCTGAGGTCTAACTCTTTCGCAAAATGGCAACTGGCGAAGTGATGTGGCTCAACCTCAACCAGCGGTGGTACCTCCACTTTACATACATCTTGGGCATACGGGCAGCGGGTGTGGAATACGCAGCCGGATGGAGGATTAGCCGGGCTGGGAATATCGCCCTGCAGCATAATTCGGTGTTGCTTGATATCCGGGTCGGCTGGTGGTATTGCCGAGATCAATGCTTCGGTATAAGGGTGCAGTGGGTGCTTAAGCAGTGTCTCGGCCTCAGTCAGTTCAACCAATTTCCCGACATACATGACGGCGATCCGGTCGCAGGTATGCTCAACGACCGATAGATCATGTCCGATGAAGATCATGGTCAGCCCCAGCCGCTCCTTCAACTCCTGCAACAGATTCAGTACCTGTGCCTGTACCGAAACATCCAGCGCCGAGACTGGTTCATCGGCGATAATCAAACGTGGATTAAGCGCCAGGGTACGTGCCAGCCCGATGCGTTGGCGTTGGCCACCCGAGAATTGGTGTGGGTAGCGCTGCATATAGTTCGGATCAAGTCCGACACTCTCCATGAGTTCCTCGACCATCGTGTCGAGTGCCTGACCGTGCGCAACGTTATGGATAACCAACGGTTCAGCAATCAGATCGTGGACCGTCATGCGTGGGTCCAGTGAGCTGAAAGGGTCTTGGAAGATCATCCGCATTTCGCGCCGTAGCGGCTTCATCTCGCGCTGGCTGATCTTCGCGATGTTAATGCGCTCACCGGCCTTAGTGCGAAACCAGATCTCACCATCGGTCGGGTCGTAAAGGCGCAGAATCGAGCGACCGGCGGTTGTCTTACCGCAGCCACTCTCACCCACCAGCCCGAGCACTTCCTGTTCGCGGACGGCTAAACTGATACCATCGACGGCTTTAACATGACCAACCACACGCTGGCGGAAACCCTCCCGGATCGGGAAGTGCTGCTTGAGGTTGTTGACTTCGAGAAGGATGTTTTCGTTCATAAGCATAGTTCAGCAGATCAAACGAGCGAATACGGATCGACCGCGTCGCGCAGGCCATCTCCGAGAAAGTTAAAGCCGATCACGGCGATGACGATAAAGGCGGCGGGCCACATGAGCCAGGGATTGCTGCCGAGCGTCTGCAAGCTTTGAGCTTCGCGCATCATTGTGCCCCAGCTCACCAAGGGCTCTTGGATACCGATCCCCAGGAAACTCAGGAAGCTTTCGGACAGAATGATCGAAGGAATGGTAAGGGTCAATACCACGATGATATGGCTGAGACAGTTCGGGAACAGGTGCCGGAAAATAATACGCCGATCCGAAGCGCCCATCTCTTTCGCCGCCAGGATAAAGTCGGTCTCGCGCAGTGCCAGCACCCGCCCCCGGATCTGGCGGGCCAGCGCGGTCCAACCCAAAAGCGCAAAAATAGCCGACATTGCAATGAAAATCAGCGTCTGGCTCCATGTAATCGGAATGACGGCCGCGAGGGCCATCCAGAGCGGCAATGCCGGGAAGCTTTGCAGAAATTCAATAAAGCGCTGGATCAGATTATCGACCCAGCCGCCAAAGTAACCCGAGACGATGCCAATCGTCGAGCCGACGGCGATAATGATCAAGGTTGCGACAATCGAGAGCGAGAGTGAGATTTGAGCGCCCATGCAGATTCTACCCCAAAGATCGCGCCCAAACTTGTCCGTGCCCAGCAGAAAGACTGTGGCCCCACCGTCAACACCATATAAATGCAGGCGGCTGGGGAACAGGCCCAGCACTTTATAGGGATAGCCCTGGACAAAGAAGTGAAGCGGCGAGGGATGGGTTAGGTCCGGCTGCCAAGTTGGCAAGAAGGTCTTAGCATCGATCACCTGCTTCTGTGCAAAGACGAAGGGCCGCAGATGGATCTTACCGTCCGACGAGATTAAGTACAGCTGCTGGGGGCGCGTGTAAGCAAACTGCATATTCGGCGTGATCGGATCGGTGGGTGACAGAAACTCGGCGAAGATGGCCATGAGGAGCAACATAATGATCATCAGGCCACCTACAATCGCAATCTTGCTCTTGCGGAACTTCCGCCATACGAGCGCTCCATAGCTCTCGCGCCGCACCTCAACTGGGGCTAATGCGCGAGCTACAGGAATTGGTCGCGTGATGACTTGAGCCATAATTCCCCCTCCTTAGTTCAACCGGATGCGCGGATCAAGCAATGACAGCAGGATATCAGCGATCAGGTTGCCTAGAACCAGCAAGGCACCATAGATCAGCAGAAACCCGCCCGACACGTAAATATCTTTGTTGAGCAGCGAACCATAGAACATCGGTGCCAGCGTCGGCAGACCGAGCACAATCGCCGCTTCTAGTTCACCTGCGAGCATATATGGCAGGACGGTGCCCTGGTACATAATGATCGGGTGGAGTGCGTTTGGCACTGCGTGACGGTAGATCACCGAACTTTCGGTAAGGCCCTTGGAACGTGCCGTCGTTACATACTGCATATTCAGTGTGTCAAGCAGATTACCACGCATGACCCGCATGTTCTGCGCTACACCACCAAAGCCGGCGATCACGATCACGGGCCAGACGTGGCTCAGCGTGTCCCAGACTTTGCCCAACGACCAGGGCGCCAGGGCATATTGTGCTGAATTGAAGTTCGTAAAATGCTGTGCGCCGATCTTGAAGGCCAGCCAGTACAAAATCAAGAGTGCTAAGAAGAAACGTGGAATCGATGTCCCGAGGAAGGACAGCACGGTCGCCGCTGTGTCTCCCAGACTATACTGGTGCGTAGCCGCATAGATCCCGAGAAAGACGCCGATCAGCGTCGAAATAAGATGTGAGGCCAGCGCCAGGACTAGCGTGCGTGGTAGACGCTCGGCGATCAAGGAACCAACATCACGCTTATAAGCAAAGGAATAGCCAAACTGTCCCTTGGTTACAATATTCGTGATCCAGCGACCGTACTGCACCAGCACCGGCTGATCCAGGCCGTACTGCTGGCGAATCGCCGTGGCCTGGCGCTCGGCCTCTTGCTCCGAGACGCCGTTATTAAGCAGATTGGTTTTAAAGCTGCTCGCGAAGTCACCGGGTGGCAACTGAATAATAATGAAGGATACCAGGCTGATCCCGATCATCACCGGGATAGCCGAAAGGAGCCGGACTACAATAAATCTAAGCATAGATCTCTCCCGGCAGTGCCTGAGCGTCTACGACGTAGCGTCTGGGCCGAGTTTCTCAACATGGGCGGAACAAACATCCTGTTTCGGGGAGCCAAAGCTCCCCGAAACAGTCCATCATACATATGGGCTACACCCGTCTTACGCCTTGTAAGCTGGAATAACGTCGGGCCGGGTCTGCGGCACCTTACTCTGATCGGCCTGGGCAATCCAGAACTGTTCAGGAATGAAGTTGTCGTAGTCCCACTGATAGAAGAAGGCCGGGCAGCCGATCGGCACGTTCTTGATCGTCTTGGACATGCCCAGACCGTACCGCGAGATAACCACACCAAGGGTATAGACGTTCTCGGTATGGATCTTCTGGTACTGTTTCATAAGATCCTTCTGCTTCGCGCCATCCGGCTCGGCCTGGAACTTCTGGACGATATCGACCAGTTGCTTCTCGAAATCCTGTAGCGGCCGGTCCACGCCCGCGCCCGCACGACTGAAGACCGGTGCTTCGAGCGCGACCGGCGCAATATCACGCGAGCGCACATTTGGTACACCCCACTCCTGGCCCATACGCGCGACTTGCATATCCCATTGGCCGTTCGTGTTCAGGTCATTGAGGGCATTGCCCTGGAGTTGGCGGTAGTTGACTTGGATGCCGATTTGCTTGAAGAGTGCCGCCACGGCCTCGGCAATCGTCCCAACACCTTCGGCGTCCT